>NZ_JBFHFD010000150.1:0-15350 GCF_041583735.1 Novipirellula sp. | reverse complement strand
GAGTGTCGTTAACAGGGATGGCATCAGTCGGGTTCCTTGCGAGAGTAGGGAGTCAAGAAGATGAGGGTCGACGGGAGAATCGGGAAGATCGCCACGATGCAGCGAATCAATCAGCGGTTCACTTGCCTGGGCCGCCGTCGCAGTGGAAACGGTCAACGCGTTGGCGGCGGCAAAGGCCAAGACGGGGACGACGCCGCGACGACGCAGCCGATCGGCGAGTAGTTTTTTTCCGCGTTGCAATCGGCCTCGCACCGAACCGACGGTGGTCCCCAGCGATACGGCCAGCGATTCAAGCGTGCTGCCTTCGTACAAGTGCATCACGATCGCGGCGCGGTAATGTTCGGGCAGTTCGGACAATTCTTCGTCCAGCACGATCGCCTCGTGTCGTTGTGTCAAACGGTCCAGCGGATCGTCGGTGTTGGCAATCGGTTCAGCCATGGTTTCGGTTTCGCGTTTGCACGATTGTGTGACCGCCACCGCGGCGCGTTGGGCGACACGGTGCAGCCATCCCGCAAGCCGTTCGGGGTGGCGGATTTTGTTGCTATTGCGTGCCAAATACAGAAACGTCGTTTGATAGGCGTCCTCCGCATCGGCGTGAGATCGGCAGCGTCGCCGACAAACGCTCAGCACCATCACGCTGTAGCGGTCCACCAGCGCCGCCATCGCTGCAGGCTCGTGGTCTTGGTGCCACGCATCGAGCAGATCGGCGTTGGAAACACCGCTCAGATCGTGTGCGGGAAGGGTTGCGTCGGAGCCCAATTCGGTCGTTTCTACAGTAATATTCATGGCATCTATTACTGTAGTGCGGCGAGCCAGACGAGGTGCGCGCGGAAAATCAAATTTTTCGCTGCATCAATAATTGCTACCGCGTGCCCCGCGAGTACTTCTTGAGGGGCCGGTGCTTGCTGTGTAATATACTTTTACGGTGAACATTTGCCTCGCAGTTGGCTCGGTTTGCGACTCCGGTTGGCTGTCGACAAGTCTTGCTATCGGCGGATGCAAATGAATTTGGCGTAACGATTTTGATGGGGGCACATGGCACGCTGCTTCGAGCCGCAACGTCGTCGAGATTGCAAACCGCGGAATGATGCCAACCAAGTCAGTCCACACCCGTGGCATCGACTCGACCTACCATGAAAGACTGATGGCTGGCCCATTACACTCCTCTAAAAACCTGCCCACCAGGATCACGTTGCTTGAACGGGTACAGTCCGGCAAGGACCATCCGGATTGGAACGAGTTGCTGCAGTACTACGAACCGTTCATTCGGCGGTTTCTGGTCGGAATGGGGACCGCGCCGTCGGATCTGGACGATGTCTGCCAACAGGTGCTTTCACGTGTTTGGCAGGAACTGGTTAACTATCGCCGAGTCGAAGAGAAGGCACGGTTTCGAACTTGGTTGACCCGCTTGATCATGAACGTCGCCGCCAACGATTACTGGAAACGCAAACGGGCCAAGCGGGTGGGCAGCACCGATGTCCACGATCTCGAAGACGTTCCCTATGATTTACCGGAAATCGAGCAGCGAATTGAATCGGAATGGCAACGGCATGTGGTGCATCTGGCGTTGGATCGGATGAAGCAGATTTTCTCGGGCAATGCGATCGAAGTCTTTCTACGCAGCGCCGAAGGTGAGCCGTCGGCAGAAATCAGTGAATCGCTCGGGGTGAGTGTCCAAAGTGTTTATGTCTTAAAGAACCGTGTGAAAAAACGACTCGCCCACGAAGTCAAAGTGCTTCGTGAACAGCTTGAATTCCCGGACTCGCCCTCATGAATTTTCAGCCAACCGAATCCTCCGGCGGATCCCCTGATGACTCGCATCGCCGAATCGATCCCTTGGTCAAGCTTCTTTATGATGCATCCGAGGAAATCACGTTCGAAGAGATCAATGATCCGTCGGCGTTTGACGAGCTTTGCCCGCTCTACACGTCGATCAGCAAAATCACCGACCGCTACCAAGATCCCGAGTTGATCGGTCGCGGAGGGATGAAAGAGGTCTTTCGTGTTTATGACGCAAAGACCGTACGCCACGTCGCGCTAGCCAAACCACTTGCGAAATTTTCACACGATCACTTTGACGCGTTCTTACGCGAGGCGCACATCACCGCGAGGTTGGAACATCCCTGTATCATCAATCTGTTTGATATGGATATCGATTCCGATGGACGACCGTTCTTTACGTTAGAGTTTAAGCAAGGCCGCTCGCTGCGAGCGATTCTCGACGAATTGCAGGACGGTCGCGAGTGCGATCGATTCACCTTAAGAAAGCGGTTGATGCTGTTCCTGCGAGTTTGCGAGGCGATCGCGTACGCTCATTCCCAACGGGTGCTGCATCTCGATATCAAACCCGATAACATTCAAATCGGCGAATTCGGCGAGGCTCAAGTTTGTGATTGGGGGTTGGGGGTCGTCATGCCGAGTGAGGAAACGCAGCATGATTCCGAGGTATTGCTCGATCCCGACTTGTACGGCCCGCTGTTGGATTCGGTAAAGGGGACACCCGCCTATATGTCGCCGGAGCAGACTGACCCGATGGCTCGCAAGACGACGCAGATGGATATTTACTCGCTGGGTTGTGTGCTGTGCGAGATGGTCACGCTGCGGTCGGTCGAAAAATACCGGAAATCACGGCCAGCGATCGATTCGGCACTTGCGGCGATGATTGACAAAGCCACCGCGGATGATCCCGCCGATCGCTACGCCGACGTGGTGACGCTGCAAGAAGACATCTCTCGCTTCTTGGCGGGATTTAGTGCCTCAGTGGAACAAAGCAGCATCCTGCGTGAGGCAGGATTGTTCTACCGCCGCCACCGAGATGTTTGCGCCGTGACATTAGGATCACTCGTCATTTTGTTCTTGTGTTTGTCGTTCTTTGTCACGCAGCTCCGCCAAAAACACCAAACGGCCGTTGCCGCTCGCGCGGACGCAGAAAAGGCATGGATCCGCGCCGATACCGAACGCGCTTTGGCCACCGTGGCTCAAAAGACCGCTGAACAGGCGAAAGAACGTGCCGAAGAGTCGCTGGAGAAATACATCGTCGAAAAGAATCGATCCGAAGAACGTCTGCAAGCTCAGGTGGAATCGGCCATCGCTGTGTCGGATCATCTCACCAGCATTCCGCTGATCGCTCATGATACGTTTGCGACCACCGTCAAACTTTCGATGAAACATCTTGATACGGTGCTCTCGAACACCCCGCCACCGGAGTCTCGAGTGTGGCATAAGAAGTTTTGGCTGTATTTCTTGATGCAAGACTTTACCTCGGCGACGCGGTTGCTTGACGAAGAGAAGGGGGTAGAGCCTGACCTCGCCGAATTTGCGCGAGATTACAAGGACGAGGTAAATGAGCAAGGCTTTCTCGATACCGATGACTTTGTCCAATTGCTCCGCAAACTATGTCGTTCCAGCCGCTATCGCGCACCGCTAGCGGAAAAGATGATGATTTATGATTTGGAGTATCCGAGATCGATCGAAGATCGAGTTCGAATCGTTCGTTTTTGGGTCATGATCAACAATCACAAACCAGGCGATCTCGAACTCCGATACGACATCACGACGCGAACGGTGCGACTGCGTGGCAGCGTGTGGTCGCTCACCCGAACGCTTTCGGCAACGTGGCCGCCAGGCGTGCGAGTAAACCTGCTGTATACGCTCGATCCAAAGAACCTTGATCTGCGTGGGACCAAGATCACCGATCTCTCGGAACTGAATGATCTCGATTTATTGGAACTCGACATTCGGGACACCAAGGTGACCGATTTGTCGCCGCTCGCTAACAGCCGTAGCCTTCGCCGCGTGATCGTTGCGGACGGCCAATTCTCGGAACCGCAAATCGCGATGCTGCGAGACGCAATCGAAGTCGAAGTGATCGGGCAAGAATAGCGATTCCATCGCAACTTGATTTGCGTCCCGACGAGCTGACCACTGGCGGGCAATCCGGCTGCCCATCGATCCACCCAGCCCCAATCTACCCAGCCCCGATCCACCCAGCCCGATTGCTCTACCCCGCCCGTTGCTCCACCCAATCGAGCCCGCGGCGGACCCCATCAAAAACCGGCAGCTTCGCGCGAGGGGGGGGCAACAAGATTCTGCGGAGCTGACCTCACATGCTGCAGAGCGCAACTATGCGCAATCTTGATCGCACACAGTCTGCTGCGCACAGCGGAAAACACGGTGAAAATCGCGGTGGATGATACCGCGGCGGGACCGCTGTTTCGGCCGGTGAAACGCCGCTACAGCGGCCTGAGGTGGGGGAATTTACAAATAATTCTGTTTGTGCTGTTAAGGAACACAAATTCTGTTTGTTTAACGTGATAGCAGCCGCCTTTAGGTGGTCCTGTACGCGTCGCAGGCCGCGACTAATTCACGTGGCTTGTGGCGGGTTGATTACCCCCCAACCTACATCTCAATACATCCTAGGAACTCCCCCTGTTATGAAGACCTTTGCCCACCTGATCATGGCGATGACGCTTTCGGCACCTCTCTTTTGCACCCTCGGCTGCAGCGATTCAAACGAACCGGTCAACGTTGTCGAAGGCCAATCACGCGAAGACCTGGACGCCCAGGCAGGCGCGATCTCGTCCGAATATGAGCGAACCGCCGAGGAAGCGGCCAGCGATGGGCCGACCGCCGAAGAAAAAGCGATGAATCGGTCCTAGTTCGCCGGGATTTTTTCCCCGCGGTGTTTATCCCCTACTACCCATGCGTTGCCAGTCATTGGGACTGACGAACGCGGCAAATTCATTGATATTGACTACGAGAGAACGAAATGAAACAACAATCCCCTGCCCCGAATCGACCCAAAACCGACGGTTTTACGCTGGTCGAGCTACTTGTCGTGATTGCCATCATCGGAGTATTGGTCGGGCTGCTGTTGCCCGCCGTGCAAGCGGCACGTGAAGCCGCACGCCGCATGAGCTGCAGCAATAATTTCAAACAAATCGGTCTTGGAATCCATAACTATCATTCGGCCTACAACCAGCTGCCGATCAACATGACCGGAACCGATGCAGCGGGAAGCGGTAACGGAGCCGACCAAAACAATTTGGTCTTGAGCTGGCTCGTCGGTCTGACTCCCTTCGTCGAACAACAAGCAATGTGGGAGCAGATTTCTAACGGAGTCGACTCCGAGGGCGACCAATACCAACCGATGGGGCCTTCGCCATGGTTTGCTGGTTTCGCCCCTTGGGCGTCGGACATTCCATCGTTCCGTTGCCCGAGTGATCCTGGCGTTGGCTTGCCAGCGTTGGGGCGAACCAATTACGCCGCGTGCCTTGGTGACAACCCACGCATGAGCCATGACGGCGGAAAAAACCGTAGCGGCTTCTACGATTGGTCAGGCAACGATGCATGGCCAGGCTGGAACGCCGAAAACGATGCCTGGGCGAGAACGACCAGTGATTTGAGCCAAGTTCCCGCATGGGTCCGTGGCAGCAACCGAGGAATGTTCTGGAATCGTCACTCGACGAAGTTTCGCGACACGCTCGATGGCCTTTCCAATACCATCGCCGCCGGTGAAATTGCAACCAGCCTCGGGAACAAAGAGATTATCGCCGACATCGCCAGCAGCGTGAACTACGCCTCGCTGTTCACCCCCAGTCGGTGTACCAATTTGGCGGATCCCAATCGCCCGCAGCACTACCCCGCATCGCAATCCGTGCTCAACGGAAGTTCGCGTGAACGCGGATACCGTTGGGCAGACGGACGTTTGCCCTTTGCCAGTGTGCACACGGTGCTTCCGCCTAACGGAGCCAGTTGCATTACCAGCGGTGGCGACGGAGGCCAAGGTATCTCGACCATCGCAAGCCGTCATCAAGGTGGTGCGCATGTGCTGATGGGTGACGGAGCGGTCAGGTTCATCACCGATTCGATTGACGCAGGAAACAGCGATGCCGATCCCGTCCAGAAGGGTGAACAGAGCCCTTACGGTCTCTGGGGCGCCCTCGGATCGCGTGCCGCCCGAGAAACCATCTCGGAAGAAATCTAGTCGCCAATCGCAGCTTGGAGTTTGAGGCGTGGCCGGTTTCGATTCGGCCTAATTTCAATCGGTCACGCCTATCTATGTGACGGCTCCGACAAACCCGGCCCTGCTTCGGATCCAGAAACCGGCTGTATCACCGGGCCGAGCGAGATTGGGCACGTCCGTGAGCGCTAGATTCAGTGCGCTATAGCGAGTGACCTTCATTGCGATCGATCAACGCGATACAGGCGGGCAGCAGCGTCAAATTGACAAGCGTTCCAAGCAACAACGTGGCGGCCACCAGCGTGCCAAACGTGGCGGTCGGAATGAATTCGCTGGTCGACAAGATGCTGAACCCGAAGACCAAGGCGCATGTCGCTAGCAAAATAGGCACTCCGACGCTTCCGGCTGCATGCGTCACCGCCACGGGGATCGGATGTCCATGTTTGCGATAACGCCGATAAATGGCCAACAAGTGGACCGATCCATCGATCGTCAATCCGATCGAGACGGCGGCGATCATCGCCGCGCCCATGTTGATCTTGCCACCAACCCATCCCACCGTCGCCAACACCACAAACGCAGGCAACAAATTCGGCAACAGCGCCGCAGTTGCCAACCGGATTGATCGCGTCGCGATCCACAACAATATCCACACCAACACTCCGGCAAACCCCAGACATCGCCATTGGTCGCCCACTAACTGTGACACCAATCGCGACATCATCACGTAGTAACCGGTGACGATTGGGCCCGAGTTGATTGGCCCCGAATCGGAAGCCGTCTCGAACGCACTGGCCCAGGCGTCGGCTTGCGTATGTTCATCGACGATTCGCTGGACCTCGGTAATCAGCCGCGTTTTTGCTTCCGCAGGCAATTGTTCTTCGCTTCGCAGCATGATTCGCAAGCGACGCGGTTGAGTGTCAGCGGAATTCAGTAATGCATCGACGAACTCCGGCATCGTGGCACGCATTCCTGTCATCCGCAGCGACGGAGGAGCATACTTTAATATCGGCGTCTTGCCGACAACATATTCGGCGTCGGCCATACTCAAGACCTTCGTTAATTTGGTGCCATCGAGATCGATGCTACGCAGGTCGCGTTCGATCAGCAGGACTTGTCTCAGGTAATCGCGAGTCAATGATTGCGGCGCGGGCAGCAGGATGTCCCACACTCCCGCACCCCCAAACTGCTGCTCGACTTGGTCATACGCGAGTACGATGTCGCTGTCGCTACGGAAATTGTTCAGGAAGCTGGTTTCGGGTTCGGCTTGCCATGTCCCGATCACCGAAACTCCCAATAAAACAATCGCCACCGCGATTGCCGAATTTCGACGTGACACAAACGCGGCCGCAACCAAGGTGCAGCGTCGGCTAATTGCACGTGTCGTTCTACGCTGCATGCGGTGTAATGATTTGCCGAAACTCAATTCCGGCAACATCATCGTCACCCCCGCGAATAAAACGATGGCAACAAATACCGCGATTGAGGCGATGGCGATCATCGCACCAAATTGACGTACTGGCAAAATTCGCGACGATCCAAGCGCCGCAAACCCCGCGGCATCCGTCAAACAAGTCCACAAGATCGGAACGATCAAGAGCGAAAACGACCGCCACGTGGCGTCGTATCGACTGAGTCCCTTGGCTCTGGCGTCTTGGAATTTGGTACCCAAATGCAACACCGCTGCGACCGCAATCACGGTGATGATTGCGGGCATGATCGTCGAGACCAGCGATTGATTGAGCCGTAACAGCACGAGCGTCGCTTCGGTCACGACGATCGACCACACCACAACCAATCCGGTCAAGGCAACAAAACGCAGGTCCATCAATGTCACCAGCACGACGATGCTCAGCAGGATCAGCGTCACGGTGGTCAGTTTTCGTCCGTCACGCTCAATCAGATTAAACCCATCGTGGATCAACACCGGTTCCCCCACGACGACGCCGGGTTCGGTGATGGCTTCATATTGATCAGGCAGCGTGCTGGCAATCGCTTGAATTGATTCAATCGCCTGCGGCGGATGATTCGGTGACAACATCACCACCACGGCAGCAAGTCGGTGGTCGTCGGAATGCGTATAGCCTTCGAACAAATGTTCGATCCCACGAGCGACGAGGTCGTCGCGGCGAGCTAACCCAGGAACGTCCGTTTCGCTACGAAAGAAGCTGCTGGGACGAATCTTTTCGACCGCTGCGTTCAGCGTTGATGGCGATAAGATGCCATCGACCCCTTCGATCTGACGGACTTCCGACGCGATCGCGGCGCTTCGCTGTAACCCCTCGTTGGACATCAAGTCGGTGTCGGGATAGACCATGATCGCGACCGCATTGCCGCCAAACGAGTTCTGCAGCGTTTGATAATCGACCAGCGTGGAATCGGTGGGCGAGAACATTGCCGTGATGCTGCGGTCAAGCTTTAGCTGTTCCGAAAACGGCCACGCCACGGCAATGACGATCAAGCCGAGCAGCGATAAAACCACACGGAATTGAATCAAACGCGAAGCCATGCTCGCTGATTTCCGGTTCGTGGGGGGCGGTTTGTTCATCGTGCTCGCTCGCAGTCCATGCTAGGCTTCGCTAATATTGCGGATATCAAATTGGCTCTCTCGTTATCGATTTCTGCATTGCCCATGCCCCATTGGACTCTATCTGCCTCGTCGAATCGAATGAAGTTCGTTGGCATCATCGTGTTGGCGTTAGTCGTCCGAGGCGGGGTGGTGCTGAGCAACCTTGACCAATTCGATCAAGATCCCGACGCTTACCGGGTGATCGCCGAGACGCTTTCCGAAACCGGGGTGTTCGGGCTACCCGCCGGCAATGACGCAGGTTCGGGTACGGAACCATCCGCCAAGCCAACCGCCTTTCGTCCGCCGCTGTATCCTTATCTGCTTTCGTGGTTGACGGTCGATCACCACATCAACGATTGGCTAGTGGGTTTGCTGCATCTGGGGTTGGGCGTGTTGACCGCTGTGTGCACTTTATCGATCGCATCGCAATTGATCGACGGGGGACGCTTCGGGATCGCCAGTATTTTGGCTGCGGTGCTGGTGATGATCGATCCGATTTTGGTCCAGCAATCGACCCTGGTGATGACCGAAACCATCGCGGCGGCCCTAGCGACGCTGGTCGTTTGGTTTTGGGTGTGCCGCTGGGTACCGTCACCGACGCTGGCAAATGCGTTGATGTTCGCGGTTTTGCTTGCGTTGGCTTATCTTTGTCGACCCACCTTTTTGGTTTGGGCGGTGCTGATGTTGCCCGCAATTTTGTTCAGCCCCCAATCCTGCTGGACTCGCCGAGTGGCGTGCACGGTTGCCGCTGCAATGATCATGGTGTTGGCGGTCGGGTTATGGACGGTTCGAAATTGGAACGCGGTGGGGCATCCAGTGTGGGCGACCAGCCACGGAGGTTACACGCTGCTGCTGGCCAACAATCCCTCGTTCTACGACTATCTTCGCCACGGGAAATTTGCCGAAGCCTGGGACGCCGAACCGTTTCTAAACGCATACGCGCATCGTTTTCAAGGGGATCCGACGAGCGAGGCTTTTTGGCAAACCGATTGGTCCAATCCGGCGCAGACGTTGCCGGAACCGCGACCGCTGAATGAACACGAAGATGACCAGTGGTCGTACCAGGCCGCCAAGGCAACGATTGCGCGCGAGCCGTCCATGTTTGTTTGGTCCTGTTTCGTTCGTATCGGGCGATTATGGAGTCCGATGCCGCATCATGTCGCTGGTCGATCCTGGCCTCCGATCGTGATCGTGACGCTCTATTATCTGGCTTTTTGGATCGCCACCCTCATCGGACTCTATCGCATCGGTCGCAGCGTCTTGACCCCCGCGTGGTGGGCGATGATCACGCTAGCCATCACGCTGTCGGCGGTACACACAATTTACTGGAGCAATCTGCGAATGCGGTCGCCAATGATTCCGTCACTTGCCGTCTTCGCCGCTGCCGGTCTGGTTCGGCCCCGTTTCATCAAGCCGCTTCTCGTCGACCAAGATGCGGACTGAGGCAGAATCGAGATCATCAAATTGGCCGTGGCGGATCGACCAAATGCAGGCCACCAGCGCCGATCCACCCAACAGCAATGCAATCGGCAACGCGATCGTCAAAACACTCAAGTGACGGGTTCCTTAACGAGAGATCGGCGGGTGCGAGGCGATGGATTCGACGGTTTGGCATTCTCGATCGTTGCATCAACGACCGGTGTGGCAAGCGTCATCGTCAATACGGTCAATGAACTAATCGGCATCAAGATTGCCGCGATCAACGGGCTGATGATTCCGGTCATCGCCAACACCGCGGCAATCCCATTGTAGGAAATCGAAACCGCAAAATTTTGACGGATTGAACGAGCGGTTCGTTTGGCGGTCTTGGTCAGCGTAACAATGCCCTCGAGCCGGCTGTTGCCAATTAAAATCGGTGCCGCCGCAAGACTCGCGTTCGCCCCGCCTCGAAGTGCCACCCCGACGTCGGCTGCTGCCAAGGCCGCAGCGTCGTTGACTCCATCACCGACCATCGCGACCACGTGGCCGTCGCGTTTCGCATGCTGGATCGCTGCTAGCTTTTGTTCGGGGGATTGGTCCCCTAAGGCGAACTCGGGGTCGATGCCAAGTCGATTGGCCACCTCGCGGACAATCGAAGCATGGTCGCCCGACAACATCGCGACCTTCCATCCGCTATCACGTAATTGAGCGATGACCTGCTTGGCCTCGTTGCGAAGCGGATCGCTGACGCCAAAGAGGGCCTCGATCCGTTCGTCCACCACGACCAAGATCGGCGTGGACCCGGATGCCAGGATCGTTTCGATTTGTTCTTGCTCGAGCGGGCATACAACGAGGTTCATTTGATCGACCAGCTTCAGGCTTCCGATCGTGAAACGTCGTCCTTGCACCGTCCCTTCGACGCCGACGCCGATGCGGTTTTGAACGTCGGTCGCCGTGATCGAGTCGACGTCGCTGTGTCGTTGGTATTCGGTGATGGCTCGGGCGATCGGATGCCCGATGGTCGACTCGATCGCTTGCACACGCTGCAAAATCTCCGCTTCGCCGAACCAATGTGTGACTTGCATCCGGCCTTGGGTGAGCGTTCCCGTTTTGTCAAAGAAGATCGTGCCCGGTTTCGAGAATTGCTCCAGCGATTCACCCGAGCGAACCAGGATGCGCTGTTCGGCGAGTCGGCCGACCGCCACGGCAATCGCCAGCGGAGTGGCAAGCGCCAGTGCGCAAGGACAGGCGACAATCAGCAAGGCAACGCTGTGATTGATCGCAATCGCTGGATCGACATGCCACCATGCAGCGACGGTAACGACCGCCAGCACCATCACGACACTGACAAACCATCCGCCCACGCGATTGGCTAATTGAACAATCGGTGTTTTGCTTGCTGCCGCCTCGGCAACCGATTGTGAAAGGGCACCGAGCCGGGTGGCTCCGCCCATGGCGGTGGTTTCCACGTGAATGACCGACTCGATGTTTTCCGTGCCGGCTTCGACATCCGATCCAACGCTGATCGCGACGGGACGGCTTTCCCCGGTCAACAGCGATCGATCGAGATGCGATTGTCCTCGAACTACGCGTCCGTCCACCGGAATGCTTTCTCCAGGTTCGACGCGGACGATGTCGCCCGGCCTGATTTCGGACGCCGGAACACGCGTCAGCCTTACATCCTCGTCCACTCGCGTGGCCGCGTTGGGCGTCAAGTTTAGGAGGGCTGAAATCGCACGTCCGGCGGAGTGTTGTTGGCGAAGTTGCACCCAACGGCCCACCAACAAAAAGAACACCAGCGTCGCGATCGAATCAAAGTAAACTTCCGACGAGGTCTCGAATAATCCATAGATGCTGGCGATCACCCCGGCGGATAACCCCAGGGCGACCGGCAAATCCATGTGCGGTACTCGCAAGCGAATCGAGGCCACCGCGCCTCGCAAGAACACGCGGCCCGGAAAGATCACCGCGGCAACGCCCAGCCCCACGCCAGTGAACCGCAGCAGATTGCGTTGAGATTCCTCGATTCCCGAAAACGCTCCGGCGTATAGCGCCACCGCAATCCACATCGCATTCATCGCGCAAAAACCGGCGATCGCAACGTCGACAAGCAGTCGCCGACTCTCTTGGTTGCTGGCGTCCCGCTCGCCTGCCGTATCAAGCGGCACCACGTGATAGCCGATCGTTTTTAGCAGTCGACCTAAATGGCTGAGTTTGACCACGGTCGGATCGTAAACCAATTCGACCGATCGCGAATGCATTTGCACCGATGCGGAATGCCATCCAGCGACATGATTCGGGGCTTGTTCGATCAACCATGCACATGCGGCACAGTGCAGTCCGCGAATCGATAATCGGACCCGAGCCCATTCGATGCCATTGGGCCCAATCCCCTGTTTGACTACCGACGGAAGCAACAATTTAGGATCGTCCAGATCGTCAAACGAATCGCGACCTCGATCCTCGAGCGTCTCAGAGGGACCACAGTCACGCAGCGCGTAATAGTCCTCGAGTCCCCAGCCATGAATCAATTCCCAGGCCCCTTTGCAGCCATTGCAGCAAAACGCGGGCTCCGACGCATTCGTCGGCCTAGGGGCGGGCAAGCCGCAATGAGCACACTCGACGCTTTGTTGCGTTTGCGTTTGATCCGTTGCCGAGCTCATGGGGCGGCAGTTTGGGGTGACATGGTATCGTTGCTGGCACAGCAGGGACACTCGCTCGGCTGGTCGTCAGAAACGGTTTCGGCACAGCACGGCAAGGGCTCCTCTTTTAATTCGATCAGCGAGGTGGCGGTGATTTGATCGCCGAGCTCGGGCGCCACCAAGCTGGAAACGTCCACCGCCGCTCGGCCGGTGACTGTATAAAGTCCGGTCACAATCAGAAACACACTCGCCGCGATCGGCAACATGCCTCGCAGCTTCGGGGTTAACGAGTGGATGCCGACCAACATCGTGGTCAGCGCCGGAAGCGTCCCGATCCAAAAGGCAAACATCACGACCACCGCGGGCAACACGCCACCGGTTCCCGCAGCGACCAACACAAACAAATACAACCAACCGCACGGTAACCAAGTCGTGATCAAGCCGCCGAGGTAGGCGCGTGACACCGCCGTTTGCCGATCCAACAGCGGTTTGAATCGCTTCAGCACCGCCGCGACCGTCGAAGGACCCGAGCTTGTCGCCGAACTCAAAAGGGGGCGGTTAAAACGCGGATGCAATTTTGCCAATCGAAACAAGCCAACGGCGATCAACAAGCCACCGGCGACCTTGGCCGCCGCCGATTGGAAACCGACCATGTCGCCACCGATCGAAACGGCGGCTCCTAAAATCCCCGCCGCCGTGCCGGCGATCAAATACGTGCTCAGCCGGCCAACGTGATAGGCACTGATCGTCGCCCGGCTTGATCCGCCGCCGGTGACCCACAGCGCCAGCGGTCCGCACATGCCAACGCAATGCAGACTGCCAAGCAAACTCGCTACCATCACGGCCATCGCCAGCGTCAACACGATTAGTTTCCTTTCGTCAGCCGACGCTGCGTTTGAGTCACCAGGATGTCCTGCGAATGAACAAAGTGTTGGTCTTGGTCGTTGGTGACGTCGATCTCGATTAGCCACAATCCATCTACGGGAAAGCAGTCTTCGGCAACGACCACGCCGTTTGAGTTTGGCTGAATCGAAAACGTTTTCACGTCCGCGGCGCGGGCGTAGTGATACATGTGGATGGTTCCCGATGCGATTCGGACCGGTTTGCCATCGGTGTCGGTCAAAACGCCCTGCAGCGTCGCGGTGTGTTGACCCGGAATTGGCACTAACGTCAATTTCCAACCGAGTTCACGTGAGACGCTTTCGGATTTCCTGTGGTCGTCCCAGTCGAGCGATTTCTGGTAGTAATCGGGCAGGACTGCGGCCGACGGATCGCCGGTGGCCAACATGATTGCGACGACCCCCACGGCGACTTGTAGCGACAATAGCCCGACTACCAATCCGCCCCAACGAATGGCGGCGTTGCGATTGGCGATGCGGTTGAATTCGGGCATTCGGTTCGTTGTGGTTGTATTTTCGATCATCGTCGTGGACCTAGTAATTGCATTTTGAGGGTGCGCTCGTTGCCGGCGTCATCGCGAATTCGCAGTTCTCCTTCGACGTTGCCTCCAGGGCCAAACACTTTCCCCGGAACTTCGACCACCAACGGGACAAGCTCGGTTGCGTTGCTGTCCAATTTGGGGCTGTCGTCACCGATCTCGCGAATGATCGCCGACTCCGGCTTCACCACCTCGACGGTGTATTGGCGTGGTTCGTTGCTGCGGTTGACGAGTCGCAATCGGAATTGGTTGCTGACATTGCCGGTCACATGTCGGTGAAAGGGGTTGCCTTTGCCGCGAATCAAACGAGCATCAAACGCGTATTTGGTCGACAACACTGCGAGGAAACCGATGCCCACCGCCACGAGCAACATGGGGTAAGCGACGGTGCGAAAGCGAAAGAATTTTAGCTTCTTTCCATCGAGTGCATCTTGAGAACTGTAGCGAATCAGCCCCGTCGGTTTGCCCACCTTGGTCATCACGTCGTCGCATGCATCGATACACTGGGTACAGTTGATGCATTCCAATTGTAATCCTTCGCGAATGTCGATCCCGGTCGGGCAGACGCGAACACATTGGTGGCAATCGACACAGTCGCCTGCGCCGTCACCGGCCACATGTTTCCCTCGTTTGCGAGGCTCGCCCCGTTTCGTGTCATAGGCGACGATCATGCTTTGCCGATCTAGCATCACCGATTGAAAGCGTCCGTAGGGACATGCAATCAAGCAGAGTTGTTCACGAAAAAACAGGAAATCAAAAAGCATCAAGCCGGTCGTCACGCCCATCACCATAAAGGCCGCTGGGTGTTCGATCGGTGAGCTTTGGATCCACTGGGCAAGCCGATCGGTGCCGACAAAGTAAGCCAGAAACGTGTGGGCGAGAAACATGCATAAAACGACGTAGACGGCCCAGCGGGCGATTCGGCGCCAACCTTCAATCGGGCGTTTCGCTTGGCCGCCTTTGCCCACGGTGCCTTCGAACCAGCGGTCGATGGGGCGGAACAGGTATTCCATATAGACCGTTTGCGGACAGGCCCATCCGCACCAAATACGTCCGGTCAACGCGGTGGCTAAGACGATGGTTAGAAACACGCCCAGCATCACCAATGCCAACAACAGCGTGTCAGTCGGCAAGAAGACATGTCCCAAGAAAACGAATCGGCGAGCTGGCACGTCCAACAAAATCGGCGGCAGCCCTCCGATGCGAACGTGAGGCAAGGCGACGAAGAAGGCGACCAAGCCGTAGGCGATCCAGCGTCGCCATTTCCACCAAAAACCGGTCGACAAGGTTGGCCGTAGCCAGCGCCGCGAACCGTCTTTT
>NZ_JBFHFD010000149.1:0-15408 GCF_041583735.1 Novipirellula sp. | reverse complement strand
GACGACAAGCTGTAGCCACGGACGTGAGTCCGTGGAAGAGGACGCACCCCGGCGCACAAAGTCGCGAAGCGACGGCAGGTGTTGCGGCCACAGTGCAACGTACCTAAGTTGCAGCGAAACGGTTAAAAGATGAGAGATTAAAAAATGGAGACAGCGCCGGAGATCGTGTTCTGTCTCGAACCGTGAAGTCCGTCACATTTTTCTGTCGCATCAATTTTTCTGTCGACCATCGTCCGGGCACACCGAATCGAACCGCAGATTCTCAGTCCATCCCGTTCGATTGTGCAAGCTCGCTAAGCCCACATGTAAGGACAGAAAGATTGGTGCGACAGAAAGATTTAAAAAACTGAACACCGAACTATCTATCCGGGTGCCAATCATCCAACCAGTGCTACCAGTCGCAACGCGACGACATGAAACGTTTCTGCCGGATGCGTATTCTGATTAGTGACACTACCCGCCGGACGACGTCGCTGGTTCGACGCATTCGAATCGCAAATGCCGGTCATTTAACCGCTCGACTTCTGCACGAAGGACAACTCCAGTGGCCGCCTCGGCCCAGAAATCGATCGCCGGCGGTGCTTGCGTCGTCTCTTTCGCAGCGTCGCTCGACCGTGGTGTGCCGCGTCACCGAAGACGCAAGCAACCATTTATCCCGATCCAAACTCAGCCTGCCACCGATGACGGGGATTCCTCGGGCGTACAAACAATGACCTGGGTCGACTTTCAATCCATCGTTTTGATCGCGGCGTTTTTATCAACAATCCATTCGCAATTGACAAGACCTTGCTCAGCCCGCACCTTGCGAATCGCAATCCGGTCCCTTGTCGCCGACTTCCACTTTGACACCGGCAGTTGGAAAGGCTTTCGCCAAAAGCTCTAGCGCTTCGCCAGTCCGCCTCCCCCACTGGTTTGACAATGCAAAGCTACGCCCATTCCAGTGGATCAATTCATCGTCACCACAAAAAAAGCAACTCGCGTCAAACGAACGTCCCTTTTGCTTTGAGACCGACGACGCCCTTGCAATGAACTCGGCACTCGAACCGACGCTTTCGACTGAATAGAACAGTTTTCCCGTTCGCCAGTGCAGCACTTCTTCGATCTTCTCTGGAGTAACCTCCTTGTCACAAAGATGTCGAACAACAAGTAACATCGCGTTGCGTTTGGCTTGCTTCGGAAACAGTTCGCCGCTCAAACGCACATCAAATTTAGTCAGATCCCGCTTTCTTGTTTTGGTTTGCCGCTCAACTTGATTCTTCTCTCGCAAGCGAGTCTGATATTCCGCAGCTTCCGGTAGCGGGATCACTTGCTGTACATCGACAAAAATCCGATTGCCGTCGGCGTACGGTTTTAGCCGAATGCAGCGAATATCAAGTTCGCGATCGTTGAGCCAGAGAATCGCGGTTGTAACCTCTTTTGAAAAATCAGCCGCGATCAAGACTATCCGCACGTCACTGCCAAACGTCTCCTCGTCAGCTTCACCCCAGGAAAGAAATTCCAGCAGACTTTGTTCTGCGTCGACCTCGCTGCCGTTGTTTCTCAAGTATTTTTCATAGACATCAATCGCTCGTTTGAACGTCATCGTGGAAACCATCGCGGCGTAGCGAATCGCCTGCAGATCCATGTGGCCGCCATCGTCGGTACGCTTCAGTTCGATGACGACGAGGTTTGCGTCTCGATCGATCGCCAACAAATCGATCCGGCGTCGGCTGTCATCCCATTCGCTAAATTCTTCCGCAATGACGAGCAAGTCTTCGTCGACAATGCCGATATTGCTACGCAGAAGCCGTTGCAAATCCTCACGCTCCCTAATCTTGGCAGCGTTAAAGGACGTTGGCGTCAGCTCCACAAATTCATGCTGGGTCATCTCAAAGATTGCCATTGTGCTTGAGGCCCTTGCCTTTCTAATTCGGAATAATCAAATGGTGTTCGACGCAGCATCGATTGACGACTCGGATGAACCGCGATAGAGCTTAATATGTGTGTCGTGCTTCCGATACCGTGCAGTTCGCCGTAAGACCACGCGGCGGATTGAAACCTTTATTTCGATCTTCAATCTGCACCATCTCATGTTCATACGCATTAACCACGCACGCTAGTGTGTCTAATTGCTTCGCCGGCGAATCAATCCGAAACCGAGATTTCCAACTTTCGAAATTGCAGATAACACGCCATGCTGAATGCGGCGCTCTGACACAGACTGTTTTGTATTATTCACCGGTGGCTTCCTGGCTCCCTTATCGTTTCCCCAAAACGGAATTCTCCGCCACCCCTAGTTGTAGCTGCGCCTACCAGCATTTATGCTACCTATATCGGGATGGTTAATCTATAGAATGAGATGATTAACGAATTTGCGGATCATGTTACGTGTCCAGCGCATTGTAAAACTTTAATAGTAAAGCGAACCCGACATCGACATTTCGGCCGCCACAAGTGACGACGCCAAAATGAATCAGACCCAAGTCAAGATCAACGGAGTCGACGTCTTCAACGCTCAAGCCGGGGATGGCCGCAGCACCGGCATCGCATGTTGGTTCATCGACACCAACTACAACGAAGAACGCATCTTCGTCCGCCACGCCTACTATCTAGGCCCTCGCTCTCAAGACAACTTTAAGGCAGAAGCTGGGCGACCCTCAACAGCGACGTCTGCCGCCCCTAGGACAAACCGAAAACCGGCCGAATCGCAGTCAAAATAAGTAATCATCTTGGCGACTAGGTGATGTAAGTGTTTCGGACGACCTAGTCAAGCAATTAAGGATTTTTTATGCCATTTGATATTTCCCAGCCTGCGTTTGTTCGCCTTAAGTCACTGTGCGCTAAAAAAACAAACAAGCTTATGTTCTTTACTGGCGCAGGACTGAGTAAATGGTGTGACCTGCCACTGTGGGGCGAACTCAAAGAAAACCTACTTGATGTGTTGAATAAAAAGGCATCACATTTTGAACTACAGGACAGAGAAGAACTCCGGGTTGCTTCTCAGATGGTTCGGCTCGAACGAAACCCGTGGAGATCTTTTCAGCTGTTACGAGATAAGCTTGGACCACAATCATTTCGCGCGTCAATTCGCGATTCGCTCGTTGATTCGGACGAACTGATTCCACCGGACGCGTACACGCTCTTATGGAAACTCAATACCGCGGGAATACTGAATCTAAATCTAGACCAATTGGCATACAGGGCTTTTTCCCTTGTTCGTCCGGGAAAGCCAATTGACCATTTTGCTGGGAGGAAATGCCCGAACCACGCTCACCTAGTCAAGGGAAATAAGCCGTTTGTCGCAAACTTGCACGGCACACTGTCGGACGCCGAATCGTGGGTCCTGACAAACGAAGACCTTAGTTCGCTGCTTCGCAAAGACGGGTACAAAGAATTTATTCAGTCTTGTTTTCTTGCTCATACTGTTGTCTTTTGTGGGATGTCGGCCGACGACAAAGCTGCTGGCGGATTTTTAGATTCCCTAAAATCTGTCGGAATCGACTCTGGGGAGCACTATTGGTTCACTAATCGTAACGACCGAACAACTGACGATTGGGCCCAAGAGCGGAACATTGAACCCATCTTGTATAGTGCTACTAACCATGATCACAGCGAGTTTGTCGAAGCTTTAAAAGACTTGGTTGACGCAAAACCACTGGATGATATTGCTTCACCGGTCATCGCAAGTGTTCCTATGCTCGGTTTGACTGATGTAGATGCTTGCTATACGCCTGACGATCTTGAGTCCGTCGATGTCGATGTTCTTCGTGAGTATCTAAACACTCGTGCGAACAAAATTTTGACGAGTGAGTCAAACGATCGTTATTCAGATTACTTTCGATTCTGCGAAGAGTATGACGCAGCAATTCACCGAGCTTGGTACGCGAAGCCAGGAACAAAGCACGATACTCTTTTCGGCTATAAATTGGTGAAGGAGATTGGCGAAGGTGCGTTCGGGATGATATTTGAAGCGGAAAACCCTATCGGAGAGTCGGTTGCAGTCAAATTGCTACATGAATCTATTCGAAACAAAAGCGATCGACTTCAGGCATTTCGCAGGGGTGTTGCCTCCATGCAGATACTTGAGTCAAGAAATGTTCATGGAATAGTCCCGTACAAATATGCCGCCGAAATACCAGCATTTGTGGTTATGGACTTGATTGACGGCGAGAACCTTGCAAACGCGATGGAAAAGTATCAGCTCAAGAAATGGGGGGACGTCCTCGCCGTCGCAGCGAAGGTCATTGACATACTCAGAAGATCGCACCGCTTGCCAGAACAAGTTTTACATAGGGACATAAGGCCACAAAACATCATGGTCCGCAATCCGTGGGACGAACCCGAACACTGGGGGGTGGTGATGCTAGATTTCGATTTGTCTTGGAATCGAGATGCTACCGAAAAATCAATTGAAGAACCGGGTTCAACGAACGGGTATCTCGCTCCGGAAATGATGTATCGCGATCAAAGTGTCTCAACGCGTTCGGCCCTTGTTGATTCCTTTGGACTAGGGATGACGTTGTTTTTCATGCGGACCTACCGCGATCCAAAGCCACTTGAAGCATCGCATAGTGATTGGGGAACATCTCTAGGCGAATATCAAGATAAATACACATTTAGAGAGTGGCGATCACTTCCCCGGCGGTTTTTCCGGCTGATCGAGGAGGCGACACGTCCACGGCAATCAGACAGGATAGATGTTGCATCAATTGCAAATGAAATTGATCTGCTTTACTTGGCAACCCAAGACGCGTCGAAGATAGATAACCCATCGGTTTGGGCTGAGGAACTTGCGAGCAATTCAGCACAGATTCCATATACTAGAGACGCAGATAGCACCGATTGCCGTATCCGTATGGGAGGTCTCGTTGTACTGATATCTGGGCGTGACCTGGCAGATGAGGTTGTGGTTGAGTTTAGGTGGAGTCAGGTAGGAAATGAGCAGTTCGCGAGTGTGAAGAAGTGGCTGCCCCGTGCGTGTGACCAGGTAAATGCAGAGATGAAGGCTGGTGGGTGGAACGGACAAATTATGAATGATGGCTATTTCCTCGATGGAAGCTTTAGAGCCGAGGTCTCCAAATTGAAGCGATTGCGTGGCCGTTTTCAAACTGCCTTAGAAAGGGCAATTGCGTCTTGTCAACTTAGGTGAATCTTGTTGCGATTATGCACTTACGCGTCTCCGACACGTTCACTGGCAGCATCGCTTCCTCAGCGGGCGTTGAGATCATAGCTTAGGCTTACATGCCTATTTTCTTTGACAAGTAGGACGATTAACCCACTTGTTGCAAGTAACTTGCGTTTGCACTAATACATGGAAACTCCAAATTAAAAAGGACACGAATCACATCAATCGTCAGCCGCCAAGTTGAGCGGCCTCAGTAGCCAATACGCTCGCGTAAACGCCAGATGATTGTAAACGTAGATACAGATATCGCCGGCAAATCTGAACAACACATCCACAAAAAAAACGCCCTAGCATTACCAGGCCGGCATCATGGATCGCGTTGACAACAGACCTCACTCGCAACAAACTATCGCCGCCTCGCTCTAAAATGGCGAGTATGATTTTGACGTCGCAAATGTTGTGAACGTGTTCATTTCAAATTCCAGAGATGACGCGTAGAAGCTAAAGCACAAATCGATGTTTTCGGTTTGCAATTTTAGATTAACGCGAAGGATTTCTGCTTTGCTACGCCGTGTGTGCTCACTGTGATTGAGCTAAGCTATGGGTTTGTCCCAGTGTTGTCTGGGTAAACTGCATTGTGGTTTCGTACATTAGAGGATAGGTCAATGAGCGATGTATCACCGGCGAAGATGAAGTGTCCTCACTGCGCAAAGGTCTTGCAGTTTTCAGCCGATAAAGTTGGCAAGGTTGCAAAATGTCCCGGCTGTGCGAACGCCGTTACACTCATTGACCAAACAGCAAGATCCAAGCCAAACAAGTCAGTCGCTGTTGACTCGGTGGCTCCGATCAACGCGGCACCGCCGGCGATCCCCGTTCCGCCTGCGAAGCCCACGCCCGCCATCCAATCGCAAGTGGTGCAGCCCGATGCGCCGACAACTTCATTGTCAACAACCGACGGGATTCATCGCCAAGCCGAACGAGATGGTGCATCACGTTTTATGGCAGATGGCCAAGATCCCGCGATGATCCAGAAACTCTTAAACCGCGTTCAAGAGATATGCACGTCGTCTGAGGAACCTTTGTATATGGCGGTACAACAGCGTCCTGTTGCCAATTTTGCTCCCGATGCTGTCGTTTTAACGAACCGCCGAGCAATCATTTTCCGTCAAAAGATTCTTGGCCGACTCGAGTTTGTTGACTGTATATGGCTACAGATTGCTGGAATACATATGAAAGAAAACATGATCGGGGCAACTGTATCGGTTCAGGGGCATTCCGGTCACGTTGAAGTTGTTGACTACCTGCCAAAGGTTCAGGCACGTCGTGTGTATCGAATTGGTCAGGAGATGGAGGAAGAGATGATCGAAATGCGCCGACAAAGGAAAATGGAAGAAGAGAGGAACGCGGCAAACCAAGTCACGATCAATACGGCTGTTGCGGCTCCTAGTCCCGCTCCAGCACACGCGGGACAAGACAACTTGGTCGCCCGACTCGGACAACTCAAACAAATGCTTGATGCGGACTTGATTACGGAAGCTGAGTTCCACGCCAAGAAAACTGAAATCATAAACTCCATTTAGTAAACTCGGTGTTACTCGAGATTGGCGAACGAAAGATCTGATTCATGTGGGATCGAAATCACTGACAAGTCATGAGCAACGCAAAAATGTTCAGGGGGCCTTCTGGTGTCGATCCATCGGTTGTGGCAGGCCGCGTCGCTGGAAGTGATCTTGGGGACCGTGTACGCCGCGTTTATATCGACTCGACCAGCAATAGGGGTAGGTATCGGTTCGGCACAGTAACACTACGAGAAACACAACAAAACGCCCACGGGGAATTGCTCCTCCGCGGGCGTTTCGGTTCGTAGCATAGGCTTCTAGCCTGTGTTTTTGCCAAGCGGGATGCGACAACTAAGTTTGAAGAGTGTTGGGTGAAGGGGGAAACGAAAAGAATGCAGTCGTGATGCGAATTCCGTATTCGGTTTTAAATGAAGACAGACTTGCTCGATCGAACGTTTGCTTTTGCGAAGCCAATCGTGAAACTCAGCCAGACGTTGCAGGAGCAACGAGGTGTCCCTCAAACGCTGGGTTCGCAATTGGTTCGATCCGGCACGGCCATCGGTGCGAATGTTGAAGAAGGACAAGCAAGCCAGACCCGGAAAAATTTACGACTCAAGTACAACATCGCGTGCAAAGAACCGCGCGAGACGCTGCATTAGCTCCAGCTGCTTGCCGAGACCGAGATCGTCTCGCAAGATCGACTTCAGGCCATGATGGATGAGGGAAATGATTTTGTCGTGATTGTGACGTCGATCGTCAAAACACTCCGCGACTAACTTTCACTCTTTTGCCCTCACTCTTCCCCCTCACACTTCTCACTTCTTTTTGGCTTTTCGCAATCGCTTCCACACCTTGCGGCCAGTGTCGCGGTCGAGCCGAACGAGCTGGTGTTTGCGGATGTCGAAGATTGCGGTGTCGCCTCTCGCTTTTTTGGCGTAAACGAACGGCAAGCAGACGGCGATGACTTTGCTGGGCTGGCCAGCGTCACCGGCTTTGTAGACCGATCGAACCGGCTCTTCCGCCGCAAGCGTTCCGCCTGAACAGCACCACAGGAACGATGGCAGTTCGTAGATCTCCGTCAAAGCCGTGACGTAGTCTCCTGGTTTGATGTCTTCTCCAGCAACGCGTGCTGCCACGTTCGTCGCGATGTTGGTATCGGTTGCAGTTTTCATGTTTCCAGAATCGTTGAAAGATAAAATGGTGCATGTGCGTTCTCTGTTGAACCGCGAGCTTGGTTTACTCGCGGCCGGTCGTAATGGCGAAACTGGAAAATAAAACACGCATAACGTCACGAAGCTTGAAGGGTGAAGTTAGAAGTTTGAAATACGGTGCGGTTGCTTGGTGGTTTTGGCGAACAAGGGAGATCACCTAAGAAGAGCGATTTGCCTGAACGCACGTTCGCGTTTGCCCAACGAATTCTCCGACTTTGCTTGGGGCTTGAAAAAGATGGGATTGGCTGCACCCGATTCGTGCGGCGGTTGACTTTGTAGTGGTCAGCAAGCGAACATGGGGGCGGTTCGTATTCCCGTTTCATCCGCAACAACCCAATCAGGCCTGAAATCCCAAAATGAACAAAGTTCAAATTCCAACCAAGCGAGTGTGAATATCCGCTCTCAATTTGCAAATCATCCCTGCCGAAACGTTTTCCGGGAACACTCAGGTTCAGAAAACGGGAACGATCATTTTAGCAATTGATCGCAGCGATCGGCCGCAGTGAGTCAACGCCGTATTATGGATCGATGATATGTGATTGCTTGATTCGGGCTTTTGATGAGCCTTGTTGCGGCTAGAACGATCGGTGCCAGCAGTTCATTTATTAGCTTCCGTTAAGTCGACCGCCTCCTGTACTGCTTCGTCGGCGTCCTGTTTGTCGCCGGCGTCCAACTGGGGTGCTTCTTGTTTTGATTCCGCCTCCGGTTCATGGCTGAGTTCAATCAGCAATGGGAAATGGTCCGAGCCTATGAACTCAAGCGTTCTCAACTCGGCGACTCGGAAGTCGTCGGAGTGAAACAGGTAGTCAAGTGGATAACGCAAATACCAAGAGGTCGCATCGTAGGTCGAATACATGCCGCGTCCCTTGCGAGGATCGAGCAAGCCACTGACCTCCTGAAACAAGTTAGTCGTTCGTGACCAGCCGACATCGTTCATGTCGCCCAGCACGATGGCGGATTTATCCTTCGCAACTTCGCGACCGACAAGCACCAATTCGGCATCGCGTTTCACGGTGCTCTCGCCAGGTCTTGGTGGATTGGGGTGAACGGCAAACAACCGCAATTTTTGCCCGTTTCGCAAACGTAGGGTGGCATCGATGGAAGGAATCTCGTGTTTGACCATTGACCGAATGCGACAGGAATCCACCTGCAAATTACAGTAAAACGCTATTCCATAGCCATTCTCAAGAGGATGCTTTTTGGCGAAATCGAATTGTTCGTCAAGTGCCGCAAGCGAATCGAGCCACCGCGAGTTGACCTCGCAAAGCACCAGTACGTCTGGCTTTTCTCTTCGAACAATTTCCAGGACCGCCGCTGCGTTGTCGTTCTCTTGGAGGACGTTCATTGAAACAATTCGCAATCGCGCCGCTGGATCTTGCTGCTGCGCCCACTGAACCCTTTTTGGCGCGAACGGCATGTAGGGAAAGATCCAGTACCCTTGAATGACGCAGGCTACCAGCAACCCCGCGGCAAGCCATTTTGTAGGACGATGACGACGAACAAGCAGCATCACGGCAAGCGTCACAAGGTAAACGCAGAGAAGTTGGATCCGCGGATAATCGCCAACGCGGACCCACCACCAGTTGACCGGAAACAGCGGCGCAATGGCAGTGACGATCAGTAGACCACACCAAACACTCCACAGTATCCATTGCCAACTTCGTTCTTTGACACCGTCGTTGTTCATGGCTGTTCCGAGGTAGTTGCGTAATCGGCGGTGACAAATTCGGCCCCAATACTGCGAACCGCCGATTTGCCTCGACAGGTCAGGTCGCTGATGAAGGCGAATTGATCACGAAGGTCAAATGGATACGCTTTGACTTTATAATGGGTGCCCCATGGCTCATCCGCTAACATTACCAAGACCGGTTTGCTGTATTCCAAATAGGCGCTCGTCATCGCCACTTCGCGAAGTGCGTGACGGACCGCGTCGGCATCATGGTCGGGACGAATGTAAAAATTTGCCACACACATCAACGTCCGCTCGCCGTTGTTGGAATTCGCAATGTTTTCGTCCCAGATCCGGGTGTGAGGAACGGTCACGAGGTCGTCCGCTGCGGTCTGCAGGCACAGCGAACGCATGCCAACCGAACGCACCTCACCATAATGGTCACCGATTGTGACCCAATCGCCAGGCCGATAGGGACGCTCAAAAACAGCGATAATCCCGGCAATCAGCCCGCTGACATAGTCCTTAAAGGCAAACCCAATCGCGACACTAGCCCCGCCTGCAATGACGAGAAAGTTTTCGAAGTTGACGTTAAATATAATTGGGATCAACCACAAGATCGCCCCCGTCATCGTCAACAGTCGTATGATCGGCACGGCATTGAGGATGTAAAGACGCGTCTGGCTAGGGCCGCGTTCGGCCAGAAGCGGAAGTAATTTGCGAGTGAGAAAGATAAGCAACCAAGCGGAGAAGATGATCGCAACGATGTGCAGGAAGTTGATGTCTTGCAAATCATTGATTAGTTTCATTGCTTCGTCTTGAGCTTCTTCGGCGCCCGACTGACCGGTTGATTCCAGCTCTTCTACCTGCTTTTGCGTGGTTTCGCTCGTTTCGGGCAAAGACGCGGTTCGCTCTGACACGCTGTCAGCCAACTCGGCGGCTACCTGCCCCGACGAAGACGGTTCAGCAGAATTTTCGCCCGTGGGGACCTTGCTTTCTTCTTGCATCATAGTTTGTCCTCTGGAAACCCTGCGGAGACCAGTCGAGATCGGATCGCCGGATAGGCGTCCGGTTTACATTGATACCCATCGTTTTGATGAGCGACGAAATCGGCTTCGACCAGCGATGGCAAGACGTTTGACGCATCGACGCTTGGCGTTGCCAAATCTAATTCCTCTTCGGTCAGCCCTCCGTGGATCAATAAGGCCTGCAATGTCAGCAACGCCGCATCGACATCCTCTATCGGCAAACTGAAATCCTCCAATTCCGAAACCCATCGCGTTTGCTCATCAGGAAACTTCGGGTGACCGATGTTTTGGCCACTTGGGCGGACGCGTAATGCGCGATGCCACAGGTGCCAAGCGATCCAAGGGATTCCTAGGCTGCGAGCGGCCAGCTTCGCGAAATAGTCTGAATCGGCGATCAAACCATTTTTAGATTGCCTGAAGACATACTCGGATGCGTTATCACTTTGGGAAAGCGGCATTAACCAATTCCGAAGTCGGTCGGCATCGAAAGCGTTAAAGGTCAAACCAAGCGGCAATAGGCGTCCCGCACTGACCGCCTTGTTTAGAAACTGCCACGCCCAAGAATTGCATCCAATGATAAGGTGACGTTTGGCTTTTGAGGCTTGTAGCAACAAACGACGAACGTGCATCATACCGTCTTGATGACGAAGGAACCAACGTTCAAGTTGAGGGATGACCACCAAGGTGTTTTCGCAGTCGAGTGGTACGGAAGCGACTTTCGAGTGGTCTAGCAATGATTCACGCAGTGGCGGATCGATAATGCGATGGCCGTGTTCGACAGCCCATGTACGAAGCAAATCGTTGGTGTCTGCCGGTGGTAAGACCACAAGCTGAAGCCATCGCGACGGATTCGGATCGCAGATCCATTCGGCAAAGGTGGCTTGCATTTCTTCCATGATTGGACCGCAAGCCGGTGGCGATTCGATTCCCGCCGAGTGTTTGTCACTTACCCATTTCAGCGAGTCTTCCGAAATGAATGGATCCTCATCCTTGCCCCCGAATCGCTTCCAGATTTTCCAACTGAAATTCCGTATCGACTCATCGGCGGCCATTGCAGGCCATTGATAGTGACCAAGAGTGTTGAACGTCAGTGGTTGACCGGTTGCTTCACTCACGTTGTATCTTCATTCATGGGGTTCATGGATTGAAAAGATCGAGCATGCTGCTTTCCTGCTAGTCCGTGAGTCGTTGTGCGACGAACCTGCCACCGATCGCCTCATCCATCCCGCGATCCGGGGCGGACAACGGTCAGTCGTAATCGATCTTATTGAACCAATTAGGCACATGTTGTGCCGTCGCCAATCCCCGTGGTCACGAGCCACGTGCAATTCAAGGTGTCAACCGTCCATGGTCGCTCGGCGAGCACATCGCGAATTTATCGAGTGATTGCCACGGCGTGCTTTCCGATCACCCCCATAATGCGACCGTTAATAGCAAATTTGAATCGCCGCACTCGTCGCGCATTTGCCCGCCATATTGACAAGTCAAATCGTCAGATTTGTTCGCCCCCTATTCAGGCTGTTCGCGTTACTTGGTCCCAAAAGAGACTCGGTCGATCAAAGTGGCTAGATTGGTCGCTCGTTCTGCGATCAACTTGGTCGCGAACGGATCATCGTCGGGTCACCATCTCAATTTACATCAAACGTAGTGGACGAGACAGCGAGTCCCCAAGCTCACCGTCCACCGTAGGACTCGTTGCCTGGTCCACTACCGGAAGTTTGATAGTCGTTGATTGCTCCGCAATCATCATCGTCCCCACAAGACGTCGAGGACGCAGACCGCTAGTTGCAATCGTTGGTGCTCAATCCAGAGATGACCGTGCGCCGCCGAGCCGTGATGGAAAAGTGTACCTATTACCCGCACCTCGGCCCCGAGAGTCACCGATGTCGTCCGGTTCCATCTCGCTGATTTGGTCAAGCTGACCACCGCCATCTGGATCATCCGCTGAAGATGCCATTAATCCCGAGTCGGCCTAGTTGGCAGTTCTAGAAATGGCAGCTTCAATCTTTGACATGAGTCCTTTGCCACCAACTGCTTTGATGATCGCCAGCAGTTAGGATTCTTCGTCAGTGAATAGGACACCGCGGATGAGTTCTTTGCTGTCCGCTCGTCCACCTAGGGAGCCTGCTAGAATCGATAGTCCACTGATGAAGATGCATAGTTTGGCGTGCTGTTGAAAACCGGTTGCCGGCACCACCGTGGTCCAGGTTTGCATCAATCGTTGCGGAAAGATCGTGGCGATGGCTAGGTAGATCAGGCCGCCGAACGCGATAAAAAGAACGGCCATCGTTAGGAACAGACTCAAAATGATCACGGTCTCGGTCACCACCGCGGATTCAGAAAGTGTTCGATCGCGACTGCTGACGGGCCCCGATGCAAACGACTTGTACAACGCCAGCGTTGCGCCACTGATCGCAAGCACGGCAAAGATAACTATCTGGTAGAGTTCGACAACGCTGGCAACGTCCCACATATCGGGCGTGAACAGTAGAAAGATCAAAACGGATAATGCCGCCGTGATCATCGTCGGTAAGCGAGCGAGTAACTTCAATGGGTTGGCTCGGTGGATTCCCGCCAGGATGCTTCGCGTGTTGATCAATATGGCGCTGGTAATAAAGCCCCAACGGCCGGACTCTCGGTTGCTGACTCGCTCGCGAGCTTCAATGGGAAGGTTCTTCAGCACCACGCGGCGTTGCGGGTCGGTAAAGTCGACCATGCGATCGAGTTCGGCGACCGCTTTAAAGTCGTACATGATATTGTGGTTGTCGTCCTCATGCGACAGATTCAATAGGTGACCGAAACTGTGCAGCATTAACGTGCTGAGCCGACGCGGCGACGTTTCCACCGTGGACGCTTCACCCCAAAACGCAGGATCGAGTCGCTTGGTTGAGATGACCGCGACGTTGGTCAACTGACTAGGTAGCGCCAGTGCATATGCAAGTTTGGAAGCGGACAAATCCACTTCTGTAACGATCAACAAAAAGTCAATGTTGCGTTCTATCTTTTCATTCAAACCAATTCGCAAAAAATCCATTGCTGCATACGAACCAGATTCCGGAGTCAAATGCGGGCCGCTGAAGTTGAAGAATTGGATGTCGAGACCAAGCTCCTCGTTCAGCGTCTCGCGAACCAACGCCAGAGACTTTTGAACCATCAATTCGAACGCCACTTCGTCGGTCGCCTCGACTAACGCCTGCATCACGCCAACCGTATAACGCAGAGGCTTCGACTCTGTCGCTGGCGATTTGGAAGAGAGATGCATCTGGGAATCGCCAGGCGTTAAATGGGTTGAAAATTCGTTGCCGTTAAGCGTTGGCTTCCAATACCAGCGAGACAGAGCCGATTGGCAAAAAGCCGTTACTGCCCCTGAATATATGCGATCGAGAAGAGCAGGTCGCGGTCAACCCGCGAGCGTGAGGAAAGCCTCGCGAAGAAAGAACGCGAACGCTTTGCTTGATTAAACTCCCGGTTCAAAACTTGTCGATCGTCGATACACAACGTCCGGGATGTTCGAAAGAGGCCAAGCAATTGGTCTTCCACAAGGATCAACCTTAGGCGGCACTAAACGCTAACAGCAATGAACTTTGGGCTGGAACATTCGACCTCGACTCGATCGAGTCGACGAAGGAATTCACCTCAGTCGCTTCACGGTCGCTAAATAGGCTGGGAAACCTAACCGAAGAATTTTATCTGAGCTCCAAGATTTGGCTCAAGAAATGCTATAGAGGATTAGAGAAATCGGTGGCTGGTCTGTCCAGGAGCAAACCCGGTCTGCAGTTCCACCTGCTCATGCGGATCATGTGATGATGACACAGGAATCTAACGATGATTGGCTCACTGATTGGATGGGTGGTTGTTGGTTTGGTGGCAGGATTTCTCGCTCGAATGCTTCATCCAGGAAATGATTCGATGGGGATCATCGCCACGATGGTCTTGGGAATTCTAGGATCTCTGCTGGGGGGAGCTGTCGCGTACATACTGAAGCTTGGTACTTCGCCATTTGAACCAGGAGGCTGGATACTGGCCACGCTCGGAGCAATCGTACTTCTCGTTCTGGGATGGTTTGGGACCAAACGACGAGCCGTGTAGCTTGAGCGTGCTCAGATGCTTGGCTGCGACGACAATCAAGGCAGCTATTGTTCGTTAAAGAAGTCTAACATTGAAGCACTTCTCGAAAGCACTCAAACCCTTTCGCGTTAACAGGATCGCCGCTCGCTATCGCCGCTCAGTAAAGAGACGTCGAGACAAGCAATGCTCACTGTCGAGATGTCGCATTTCATTTTGTCAATAAAAAACTCGCTGCCATTCGTTCGAGTTCGTAGGTTGAGCAAGCCACTACCGGGATTTGGTTTTGAACTCGTTGTACAAAAATTGCTCGCTGTCAAATAGCTGATGCACCATTGCCATTTTTCATGGACGCCTTGGTGCTCGATTTCGGATTGCATTTATTGGCAGCTGGTTTGTTGTATCAAGGGTTGCATCCAAGCCGCGTAAGTGACACGCCGCAATCGCCATTTTCACTGATTCGATTCGGTAGCTTCTTCCACAATTTGGTCGCGTTTGATAGTGCGAGACCTGTAGCCATGTACCCTGCCGATAAAATAACCCTAACCTTTCAAACTTAAAAGCTCAATCATGAATCAAATCAAAGTTGGTAGCCGTATTGTCTACCAAGTCTCCACCCCCACGACATTCCTGTTTAATATTTCGGTCGCTCGAAACGACCATCAGCAGATCGTCGAAGAATCATTCGCCGTCGAACCATTCTACAAAATTGAGGAATGTGCTGTTGGCCCCTTGGGCAATCGACCGGTTAGGCTTTCCGTGCCGCCGGGTG
>NZ_JBFHFD010000148.1:0-15467 GCF_041583735.1 Novipirellula sp. | reverse complement strand
TTGTCTGGTAATCGCCCTGTTGTCCGGCAATGAAATCGAGCGTGTTACAGAACACTGTTTCGCGAACATGAAGGTCTGGGGACGGAGGTCCTTTTTACGCTATGGGCGATTTCGGGGTCTTCCTCGTGGGCGGATGGTAGACCAGAGACCGAGACGGTCCGCAATCTCCTCCGTCCAGGTTTCATCCCCAAAGGGACGTTCATGCTGAACGCCTCACGTTCTTTTTCGGTCAGAGGTTCATTGACCTTCTCGACCCAAGAGGGCGACCGCGAAATTGGCCATGGAGACAACATCATTGTTTCCGGCTCCGATTTTTGGATCCAACGCCACAACGAGCCATACCGCCAATGTTCCGCACGTTTCACCAAACCGGCTCGTAGAGCATTGCGTTGGACGTATCGACAAACCACCAAAAAATGAGCGTCGTCTTGAATCGGAAAACTTTTGAAGCGAGACTGGCATAACCGCCAAAAAGACCCCCGTCCCCTTTCTCAAGACCGTCCCCCTTTTCTTCGCCCGAGCCTTCCCTACCGTTTCCTTCGTCTTTGCTCATTCCAACCCCGCAACTGGGACGCTCATCGCAGATTTGAACAGTTTATCTGCGTTGGCCCTTTGAGCGATTATCTCTACTTGCGTGCAGGGATTCTTCAACACTGATGCCTTCGCACGGTCGAAGCATTCAGCAGCTGTTGCACATGCACCAGTTTTTCGATACGCTCGCATCTCGAGTTTGATTTGAGTTGCACAATCACGTTTTTGGAATTGATTTCTGCACCAATCAGAAGCATGAATCAATTCGTGAAATAACGCAGTACTCCATGAACAGTCGCTCTCTGTCTTCTGATAATGTATATCAATTGTCTGCGTGTGGCGCCACCAACTGCCACCGCACGGGCCGCACTTGCAACAGATCCTTGCAAGGCAGCGTCGTTCAACCTCCCCTCCCTCCTCCCATCTAGCGGCTTTCGCAACGTATCTCCTAGTGTTAGTCAGGGCAAAATGCAGCAACTTCCCTACTGCGTCCGTGGCTTCGACATTTTCCTTCCACGTCAATCCTGTGAAGCAGTAGGTGACCTTATCAGGACTTGTGTATTCGTTGTAAGTCACCTTTCCCTCTAAGACTTTCTTGATGTTAGCCTTGCACTCTTCAAGAGACAAAAATCCGAACGGATCTTTGTGATTTAAAGCTCTCGATTGCACGTACTCGTAAACGTTGACGCTATCGGTAAAGCCCAATGGATCTCGACTAAGAAACCTCCCCTGTTCGCTGTCCTGGTATCGATTACGGTAATAGTGCAGCCCTGTCTCGGAATCCAATCGTCGCCCCGTATACATGTAGGGATTGTCCACAGCACTCGTACGACCCTCAGTAATGACATCATCCCCACCAAAATTAACCACGCCGTTGGGTCCGGGTTCAAAGACGGTTTGTCGTCCGTAGGCATCGTATTGATATCCTTCGAGGATATCGGCTGACGTATCGGTCAAGGCATGTACTGAATACAGCGTGTTCTGGTGATAAAACAACCGCTGGTCCCCGGGGCCGGTGGCCGTGTCATCGCCTCCGAGGTTGCGATCCAATACGAGTGGCTCGTCGATGTAGTTGCCGTAAACGTACTGCTGTGTCAGTGCGTTGACGGCGTCACGTTCCTCGAGCACTTGCCAACCGTCATAGTAGAAATCGGTCGTGCCGTCTAAAGCCCCGGAGTTGCTGACGTCTTTGCGAATGCGGCGGTTCGCAGCATCGTAGGCATAGGTGGCGATCAGATTGCCGTCGGCATCGGTGACTCGTCGCAATCGATTGCGGTAATCCCACTCGTATCGCAAATCGTTTGTGCCATCGACCGTTTGATTTCCGTTGTCGTCGTAATCGAACGTCGTTCCGTTTTCGGTGAGCAATTCGTTGAACGAACTGTGCGTGCGATCAAGTCCGTCAACCTGGTCCCAATTGCCGACGCCGTCGAGATCCCACTCGCTGTGCAGCGGATCAATCGCTCCGGCATCCGGCCGGTCGAAGTTGATCAAACGATACGCCGAATCGTAGGCATACGTTTCGCTGTTGACTGGATCGTGCAGTTTCTGCTCATTCAACTTGTTGTTCATTCGATCGTACTCGTGCGTGAAGCCAACGATCAGTGAGTTGTCGCCGCGGAGATGGCGCAGTTGGGTCGGGCGGCGGAGTCCGTCGTAACCATCGACCGAGTTGCCGGCGTCGTTCAAGTACGTCATCCGCGTGTCGTTCTGTGGATAAGCTCGCACCAATACACGGAAAGCACCGATATAGTCGTAGTCGACGATCGGCAATGCCGCCCCAACGTCCGCCACCGTGTTCAAACGATCAAGGTTGTCATAGGTGTACCCGAGTTGCCGGTCGTTGGGATACGTCAGAGAAGAACGCAGATTCTCGGCTCGCCAAGCCGACGTGATTGCTTCGGCGCCGAGCGGGCCGATCTGCTGCGTTTCTTCGATCACTCGGCTGAGTGAATCGTAAGCATAGGTAATAATAGAGTCGTCATCGGTGGATTCCGGTTCGTTGTTGTCGGTCGCGTTGACCAGACGCGAAAGACCATCATATTGGTAGTTCTCAGCATTGGTACCAATCACGATCGGCGGATTGCGTCGGTCGGTTGGATTCGAGCGATCACCTCGCGGGAAGGGATTGAAAATCGGATCGAATCGATGAACGTCGCGTTGCCCGGCTCGGAAAACACGGACCGCGATCGAGCGGTTGATCGCGTCGTAGTCGGTAAAGACTTCGCTGTCGTTTTCATCTTCCAGGATCAAGACGTTGTCGTCCGGGTCATAGCCCCAAACGATCGTGGTCGGCGGACGGTCGTCCACGCGATCGGCCAGCGATTCGAACGACGGGGCAATCACATCAATTCGTGACTCGGCCGCGGACAACTGTCTTTGCACCAGCGTACGCGAAATCGATCGGGGGCTGTTGATCGTCGCCGCACTGGGCGTGACAATCGTCCGCGACCCGAGAATGTTTGCGTAGGTGTACAGCGAGTCGACGGTTAGCCCCTTTGTTTCACTGACGCGGCGATTGAGATTGTCGTAGAGATAGACCGTAACGTTCCCCTGGTCGTCGATCAGCGATGACAACAGCGAGTTGTCGTCATACGTATAGCCAGTGCGGATGATCCCGTCGCCGCCACCCTGCCCATCGATCGGGTCGTCATCCGGTGGCGGCGTGAACGATTCGGGGACCGCTGGATCATCTTTGACGCCAAAGATCGATGCGCCGACGTGCTCGCCATCACCCGAGAAGGTTTCGCCCGTCGACGCAAGCAGGTCCGTTAAAACAACTTCTTGAAGCGTTTGACGATTGATCCCGTCGTAGAAGTACCGTGTGACGTTTCCAAAGTCGTTGATCGCGTTGACCGTCAGCGGGCCTGGCGCGAACGCACGTCGTACGATCGATTCGCCCGTCAGCGGTCCTTGAGCATCCGCCATCGCGACGAGGTTATCGCGGCTATCATAGCGGTAGAACATCGTCTGGCCGATGTTGTCCGTCGTTTGCTGGACACGGTTCAAGCTGTCGTAGAAGTAGGTGGTGATAAAGATATCGTCCGACACCCCCGGCACCTGCGAGACGTCGATCTCACGCGTTTCGATCACGTTGTGGTTGTCGTCATAGGCGGTATTGCCCAAGTTGCCTTCGGGATCGCGAGTGCGGATGACGCGGTCGACACCGTCATAGAAGTATTCATAGGTGTCCTCGTCGTCTTCGACTAGAAATTTGGTGCGACTGTTGCGATCGTATTCATTACGAGTGCTGACGCGGCCGATGATGGAAACTCCAATCAAACCTGGAATGGCACCGTTGTCGCCTGGCGTCAGATTACCACCGCCGATGTCGGTTGCGCCGTCTTGTACATCCGGCACCCTCACCATTGGAATTGTGTTCACAAACAGCACGCGATCGGTTTGAAAGTTGCGGTTCAGCTCGTCATGCAAACTCTCGGTCGCTTCCAACAGGTTATCGTTGACCAAGTTGCCGACTTGGATCACGCCCAATGTTGAAACAGGAAACGCCAAGTCATCAGGACCATCCGAGGTTGGGCTCGGTCCACCGACCGGTCCAAAACGCGTTGTCCGCACGACGTTGCTGACCGGGTCGTATTGATAGACCGTCTGGTTACCGACGCTGTCGATGACACTGGTCAAGCGATCGAAACCGTCGTAAATGTAGCGAGTGCGATCGCCGGGACCGACATCAGAGTTATTATCTGCTGACAAATCGGTATCGTCGGCATCGGAGGTTTCGATGACGTTGCGATTGCCATCATAGACGAACGTCGTGCACTGACACGGGAATCCGCCGCGAACGTCGTAGCGGGTGGGATCGAGTCGCGCCAGCAAGGTCTTTGCCGTACCTCGCGGATTTTCACGAAACCGTTCGGCAGGCACGGTTGCGCCTCGAGTCGTCCGGAACAACAGATCGCGTTCGTCATAAATCGCCGTCGTTGCGTTGCCCTCGGGCAGTATCGTCAACACTTGGTTCTCATTCGCATCGTAGCGATAGCGAGTCCGCAAAGCATGAGGATCCGCACCGCCGGTAACCTCCTCGAGCATCTCGATTTGGTTGTCCAAAATGTCATACTTCATCAGCGAGTCGACAAATGCGGTATCGCCGAATGGATCGGGATCAGGCAGGATCACATATGTCGACCGGGAATTGGGACGGGCACGCCAGCGTGAGTCCAAAACCAGTTGTGTTGCCGAATTGGAGACGATTCGGAGGACCTGCCCCGCGCCCGCGCCGCCCGTAATTCGCACCAATTGGCCGACGAACTGGTTAACCGCCCATGCCTGAGTTGTATCATTCAAGGTGTTCGTGCCGTTGCGTCCGCTCGATTGTCCCGTTTGACCACTGATCAATGCCGGCAAATCTTCCAGCGGAAGATTGCCGTCGACGTTTGACGTATTGCCTCGGTCTTCGACTTGCCGCAACACGACGTTGTCATTGAAGTCGTAGAAGACGCGTTCGAGATAACCAAAATCGGTGAGATCCAAAGGCTCGGCGGGATCGGGCGGATCAGGAGCAAATCCATCATGCGCAGCGGCACGAGTGATTTGCACGACTTGATTTAATTGATTAACAGCGTAATCGGTGACAATCCCTCGACCGTCGACCTCGCGAGTCACGTTCCCGACGGGGTCATACGAATACTGCATCCTGATTTCCGTGATCTCGGGATCCGTGCCTGAATTTCGCAGCGGATTCATCTCGGCATCGCGGATCGTTTCCTTCAAGTAGCCGCCGGTCGTGGTGTCGAGCAGACGGCCGTCGGCTGGCGGATCGCTCAGCGTGCCATCGCCATCGGGGTCATCTTCGCGGTTGTAGACGTAGACGTCGACATTGCCTTCGGGATCGGTCATTTCAATCAGTTGCCCGAACGCGTTGTAGACATATAGCTCGACAATCTCTTGCTCGGTATCTCCTTCCAGAAGTGCTTGATTGGATCCGGGGATATGGTTGACGGTCGGGTATTCGATGCGAATCACGTTGCCGTTGATCTGATTGGTGATACCGTCACCATTGACATCCCCCAAATTCATCACGATTCCGGCGTCATTGAGACGTTGTTGGACCTCGGGAATCGTGATACCTAACTCGGCCGCCAATCCAGCCAAGTTGTTTCCTTCTTGGTAATCAAACGTATAAGTCGTGGTGTAGCGATCGGGGTTGGGACTGGGCTCTCCCGCGAGCGGAATCGGCGGAACGAACAAGTCGTCATTTCCGCGTGCGTCGGTGCTCGTGCGGATCTGGTTGTAGATCGGCTCAAACGTGTTTGTGCTGACGATGGTATCCTGGTCACCGCCGCGAGCATCAGCCGTTTGAACCGAGGTTGTCAGGTTGCCTTGCTGGAATCGATCAAGATTGGCGACATCATAAGTTTGCTCGGTGGTGTTCCCTTCGTGGAACGTCGTTCCCGCTGGTTCGTAGTCACTGTTCCAGTCAAACCGCGTTTCAAAGAATTCAGGATCATTGGACCGGATGTCGCGGTTGGTAAACTCCTTGACGCTGAGAATGTTGTTCAACTGGTTGAACTGATACTCGGTCTCGTTTCCATTGCGGTCGGTCACCGTGGTTTGCCAAACAGGCGTGGTCACATCGTCGGGCGAAGCCGGCACACCAATGCCTTCGTACTCGTACTCGATCGTTCCCCCCGCCGGCACGCCCGAATCATTGGTTCCGCCCAAGGTTTGCTGAATGACTTGGCCGACATTCCCCGAACGAAGGCTGGTTTCGTATTCGAGTTGGATGCGAGGCGGTCCACCGCTGGCAACTTCGTTCGGTGCCGTCACGGACAACAGGTCGTGGTTTAGCAGCGGGAAATCGAAGCCCGACGAGTATTCATATATTTCCGTCTTTCCATTTTCAAAGTCGTTGCCGGTCGGAGTCTCGGTGACTGCGGGCGACGTGACGGCGACCAGATCATCGTTGTCGTCGTATTCAAAAAGGATGCTGCGATCAAAGAAGTCACGAACTTCGATTAAGCGGTTGTCGGCGTTATAGAAGTAGTCGATGGGGCGGCCGAGCGTGTCCACGACGCGCTTCAACAATCCGTCGCCGTTGTACTGGAAGGTCATCGTGTTGTCGTTGCGATCGGACCAGGATGTCATCCGTGCAATGCCGTCGGCATCGGGCGTGTCGTAAGTAATGACCGTGCCATCCTGGCGACGTTCGCTGAAGCTGCCATCGCCCGGATTTTCGACCAAATTGGTGTAGTAGCCACGCGGCGAATTGAAGGAGCCATCGGGATTCTGGACGTAGATGTCAGAGCGGTTTTCTCCTTCAAAGATCACCACGTCGCCCGCTTTCGCGTCCGGGAAACTGAACTGCACGACACGCTCGTTCGCTGCACTCACTTGGTGCAAACGGCGGTTGTAGTTATGGTCCCAGTTATGCCCCAAGGGCCCGTCGAGACTAACGTCGCTACGATAAGTCCGCTCAAAACGCCAATTGAACCCGCGGCCTGGAATCTCCAAATCGACCGTGGTGTAGCGGTATTCCCCATTGTGCAGAAAGACGGAGGGTTTCCCTGTGTCATTCTCGACTCCCGGCACCGCGTGACAAACGGCACAAACGGGCGTCTCCGTAACGCCAGCAATCACATCAACCTCAAAGAAAAATCGCTCCGGCGGATGCTGTCGCACATCGACATTGACGATGAACTCAAATGACTCGCCTGGATCAAGATAGCCGTCGCTCAGTCCACCAACTCGGGCGGGACGAAACTGAGCACCGACGCCCCGGTTCGTATCCGTGTCACCTCCAGGGTTGTGCAATTCGCTTGCATTCTCGGATTGTTTGGCTTCATCTTCGATGTACGGATCCAATGGGTTTGCCGGTCCGTCGTCCACTTTGCAGGGATCCGGTGAACAGCTTGGACCATCGAGCCGCCGTACTTGGACGATGGGGTTGATCAGCCGTTGCTGGCTAGTATTGGTAAAGGTCGCGACGATCGGAAACGGCCCCAAATCGTCGGGTGGATCGATTTCGGGGCCATGATGGTGACCGTTCGGACCTCCGTGATGAGAAAACCTGCTGGTCAAATTGTCATCCAAGAACGAATTCACAACGACCGGAACGTAAGGTGTATTTGCGTCGACCTCGAACGGGTCGGCTGCAGCGGTAGATGCCGCAATCACAGTCGGTGTCGTCGAGATGACGTCGTTTGGCGTAACGGTTGAAACGGACGCGACTTGCATTTTTTGCGTTGGCAATGAGTTGATCACCAACAAAGCATCAAAGGCGGTGACGACACCGTCGCCATTGATATCGAATTGTCCTTGCCGTTGTGCTAGCGACGCTCCGGATGACGATGAATCAGCGGTCCGTCGGTCCAGCGCGTTGATGATCAACAGAGCGTCCAGTGCGGTGACCGAGCCGTCGCCGCTGGTGTCCAACGAACCAGCAGCCAACAACCAGCGGGCTTCGAGCCGCTCGAGTATCAAGCGACGCTTCCGATTCACGTTTTGACTTCGCTTCCGCTGCGTGGAACGACGCTTCGACATGATCGCAACTCCCGAATAAATAGCTTCGGTAGCGATCCGATAAATAAGACCGCTAGTCAATGAGAAGGCGTTCTATCAAAACGTTTGTTTTGAATCGTTTCGGTCGCAGGGTCCCCCCACATATCCTTGCATCGACGGCCCTTGCTAATCCAGCTCACGTCCGTGCCAGCCGTACTATCGAGATCTCATCACCAATACTTCCCCCCCCGCCTTCGCATGTCTGCTTTCTATAGTGGTTCGTCAACAAATCAATTAAAACCCAAGCATTTTCACGATAATTTCGAATGCAAGAACTTGGCTTTGCATCTACGCCTCGCCTCGTTCGACAAAATTGGGTTATCCAGTCACACTTCGTGCCAATTTGTACAGCCAAAGCCTTCGATGCACCGGTGCGAATCGTATTGCACATTCACACGGATACCAGCAATTGTCACTCGATAAGGCGAAAGCCCACTACGACAATCCGAAGAACCTCAGCAATCGGACGATCATGTGTCGGGGATTGCGATAGACATAGATCAGACGAAATGGTCGAACCACGTAGTACAGAAACCGCAAGCGAGTCGGCAGTCGCCAGGCGATTTGATCCGCTTCGCTTGGAGTCATTAAATGCATCAGTCGCTGCGGTAATCCAAACAATTGCTCTCGACCGTACCGATAGCGATCAATTGGATGGTGCCAAACTCGGAAAAAGTAGCGATGCAAATGTATGCCTCGAAGAGGCCATCGATGCTTAGAGAAAAAGTCGCGAAGCAGGATGTCGACCAAGCATCGCACGTCATCGTCGTTCGCGACCCGCTGCTTCATTCGCGCTGGAAGCTCAGCAGCGAGTAATCCCTGCGCTAGCGCAAGCCCCAGCAGCAACACTCGTTCACGGCGAATGCGAGCGGCTTCCGCCCACACCCACTGCCAATCGATTGGATAACGACGAATCAACTCGGAAAGATCCACCACCAACTGCAATCGCGCCCAGCGTTCTTTCGCGCCGTGGGCACACAGCACCAGTAAATGATGCTCTGGACTCAAAGTCGGAATCATCGTTCCCCGATACGTCACCCAACTGCGTTGCCCCCAAAGTGTCTCTTCCTCTAATTCGCAGGACCAACAGCGTGGCGTAAACGCCCAATGCACTTCGACGACAACTTTGCCGTCCTCGCGGATAAAGCTGTAATGATACCGATGCTTCAAGAAATAGCGTTGCTGGCGGGCGGAGATCGCTAGCCGGTATCCGTTTGACTCTAGCATTGTGGTGGTTCGTGCAAGATCGGACTTGTGGATCAACAGATCCAAATCACCAAACCGGCGCAGCAACAAGTGGTCGTACAGCGTTAACGAAAGTGCCGGACCCTTGAACATGATCGCTGGCAATGAATGCTGCTGAAACCGTTCCAACAAAACACATAGTTCATTGGTTAGCAGCGTGTTACGCAGCGCATTGAGCTGCCGCGCCGATCGCAAATGATCGACCACATCCGCCGGAATAAGACCGGAGTATCGATTGAGATGAGATGACAATAGCGGCAAAATCGCGTGTCGCTCGGCCGCACGAATGACCTTGCTCCAATCAAGGCCGCATCGCAGAAGTCGATCAAGTGTTCGACAGTGTGATTCATCCAAGTGAGACCTGCTGCAGCAAATCAGCAACCCGATTTCGGGTGAGAACTCGGCCACTGACGACGAAGTATTCAATCTTCGACTCCGTGTAATAACGAGCATTAGTGCACATCCGCACCCTGCGAAAATAAACCAATTGCACGAAGATCTTTTGCCAACCTAATTTGCCTCGCTCTTAGGCGAAGTCTAAACTAGCTGCATCAACCGATCGCGTCCACCAACACAACTGAAGGTTCGCGGTGAGATTTTCCAGGATACCTCCGGATCGACGCAAGCTGCTGTTGCAGGCAATCTTTTGGTTGCTTGTCGATGGCGTCTCTTTACGTCTGTTCCCGACGTGGACGCTGCGAGTCGCATACGAACGACAACCTCGATCGAACCCTCACGGCCATGTTGACGCAAGAAATATTGCTCGCGGCGTCATGATTGCAACCAATTACGTGCCTTGGCATACGTGTTTGACTCGCGCATTGGTTGCATGCCGATTACTTCAACAACATCAAATCCCATCTCGGCTGCAGATTGGGGCAACTCGGATTGACGGAAAATTCCAAGCCCATGCCTGGGTTGAATCCAACGGCAAGGTCGTGATTGGCAGGACACGTGATTTGGAACGCTTTGTTCCGCTTATCGACAACAGCACGGTGAACGCAAAGCAAGTGGCATGACGATTTCATCAGTGATTGGTTAACAAACGAGGAATGAGCGAATGAAAGACTTGTCGAAACCCCAGGATTCCCAGGTGAGCGACACCGTGTCCGACAACGCGAACGCTGCGTTGGTGAAGCGACCGTTCGAAAAACCCAAGCTAACCTTTACACCGCCCAAATTGGTCAAGCACGGCGAGGTGACCGAGTTGACGGGGTTCTTTGGCGCGTTCTCGCCCTGAGGCTTCGTCGGTGAGATCTTCCATCGCATTTACCAATCGCCGGAATGGTTCGAAACGTGTTTCGACACAACTGGACGCTTCGGTCAACTTTCCGCACTGGAGTTTATCGTTGTGTGGTGCGAATGTGTTGTTTGGGCACGATTGCCCCGAGCGATCCGAGAGACTCCGTCGGTTGCTGCACGAGTTGTTCGTCGTATCGGCGGAAGAGCCCCGCAAATACACCGCGCCGCTGCGGATCCATTTCTCGCCAGAGCATGACACCCAATTTGCAACGGAGACAAAATTGCTGAGCGATGCCAGCGGGCTTCGCGTTGAAAGTCTCCCCGGCGGCTTTGTGCTCGACTGCCAAACGGCACGACTTCACATCGACGTCGTTGGTGGTGTCGGACGCGGCGATTTCCAGGACTCCTTTTTTCGCTTGCCCAAAGACCAACAGCGGCGATTTCTGCTGCTTGCCCTTGTGATGCTGTTCCGCCGCGATCAGCGATTCGCATTGCATGCAGGGGGAATCGTCACCCGAGACGGACAAGGCTGTCTCATCGCCGGACGCTCAGGATCGGGCAAGACGACACTGGGACTGAGCCTGATACAACAAGGCTGGAGCTACTTGTCCGATGACGTGGTCGTGTTGCATCAAGACGAAAACAGAGCAAACGAGATTGATGCGTTTGGGATCAATCGCGGACTGGCTTGCACACCGGAAACCGCCAAACGGTTTCAGCACCGACTGCGTTGCCCGGACCGGTTTGGTGAGAAGTGGATCACACAGCTAAACGGTGCAACACGCGTCACGGCAGCCGTCTGCCGCCCCCATTTGCTGCTTTTTCCGATTATCGGCAACCGATCAACCAGCCAGTTGATCCTACTGAGTCCGCTCGAAGCGATGAACGAGTTGATCCAATTCAGTGCGGGGATCATGACCCACCGCAAAGAAGCGACGCGACAGCTTCAAGTGCTCAATCGTCTGGTGGCCCAGTCCCGGGCATTCCGAATGATCGCCGGCCGGGACGTGCTCGAGTGTCCACAGCAGGTCGCCAAATTGCTCCGACATGCTACGGAGAGATAACGAATGCCTCGGATCGTGATCGAATTGACCAACCGTTGCAACTTGAGTTGCCAACATTGTTTCTCGGGACGGCATGGCGGAAATGCCGATTTGCCGCTCGCGATTCTCGATCACCTGCTGGCCGAAGCTGGCCCGCTTGGCTTTGACTTCATTGCCTTCACCGGCGGCGACCCCACGGTGTATCGCTATTTCGCTGACGCGTTGGCTCATACATCACGAGTCGGCATTCAGTTTGGCATGGTCACCAACGGTCAGAATTTCAAAACGGTGTACCCGATTTTACTTGAGCATCGCGACCACTTAAACATTGTCACCTTTAGCGTGGATGGAGCGTCAGAAGCGACCCACGATCGCCTTCGCGGCCAAGGCTCGTTCCGACGCGTCCTGCAGGCTGCCAGCATTTGCATGTTCAAAGACATTCCGTTTTCAATCAATATGGTGGTGACTCGAAACAATCAGCACGAAATTGCCGATCTGGCCGAACTTGCCGCTCATCTGGGTAGCCGCGGCGTTCGCTTTGGCCATCTGATGCATTCGCCCATTACCACGGCTCAACGACTGGATCTCTCACCCAAGGAGCGAAGACGGGTCGAAATGGAAATTGCGGAATTGCAGCACGATTCTGCAATCGCCGTTTCGATGGGACCAGGCTACTTTACCGAATCGCTGTTTCCCTGCGCTCCGCTGCAGATGCAAGAGGTCAACGTGGATTGTCACGGCAATCTGACGAAGTGCTGCCATCTATCAGGACATAATTCCGCACAAGCCGCGAGTGACGTGATCGGAAATCTGAGTGAGATCTCATTTGACGAAGCGTACCGACGACTGGTCGCCGAGAACGATGTTTTTCGCGAAATCAAATTAAAACATCATGCCGCGGGTCAGTTTAATGAAACCGACTACTTTCCCTGCTGGTACTGCTCACGCCATTACTCGAAAGTGGACTGGCTTCGATCGACAGAGCCCAATGTGTGGCAACTCGCGTTACAGTAGCCAGTCAACGGAAACGAGTTCAATCCTTACAAACGAACGACCTCAACGGACACCACGATGATGATCGATACCACCACCAAGGTTGTGCCGCACGACGAAACGCTGTTCACGCAACTCGATGACGGCGAAGCCGTGTTGCTGCATCTGAAAACGCACGCCTACTATGGGCTGAACGAAACAGCCGCCCGCATTTGGCAGCTGATTTCCAATGGACTCAGTTTGGGCGAAGTCTGCCAGCAAATTCAAAGTGAGTTTGATGTCGGCGACGAAGAACTCTTGCAGTACGTTGTCGCTTTCGCTGAAGAATTATCGACCGCAAAACTGGTAGAGCTGAGTTGCTGAATTCCAAACCGTCCCCACTTCGATTGAACGTGCGGCCTGCGATCGATCGCGACACCGCAGAGCTGGCGGGCTTGTTTCGAGATCAGGCGGAATACCAGCAACAGTTATCACCGCACTTTGCAATCGTCGACGGATTCGACTGGTCGACACTGGTTTCAAGAAAAATCGCTCAACGCGAATCCGCGATTTTTGTCTGTCAGTCCAGCCAGACGATTGTGGGTTATCTCAGCGTACGGCACACGCGGTCGGTCGGCGACCGAGCCAAGCCGGATTTACGTCGATGGATCCGTCGATGGGTGAGCCCGCGTCCCAATCGATCGATCACGCCAATCCAAGCTCGCAGCTACGGTTTCGTCGAAGACTGGTATGTCGCCGCCGATTGGCGGCAACAAGGGATCGGCCGAAGGCTTTGGGAAGCAGCACAAAAATGGTTCGAAGAGAGGGAGGTCAAGGAGATTGATACGACAATCTGGGTCGATAACGAGCCGTCCATCCAGGCTTTTGAGCGTCTGGGCTTTGCCTCCGTTCGTGTAATGATGCGCAAAACGTTGCCCCAGGACTGAACTTGCAAGACTCCCACTGCAAGGAAAAACGGTCCGACGTTTGGATAACCAGCGGGACGTGTAGCCGCGTCCACGACGGGATCGATACTCGCTGAGCGGGGGGCGATGGTGGATTGTCCTTCGAGCCTCCGCTAGATTGTGCGAACCACGCCATCCCTATCTTAACGCCCTGCCACGCGAACCTACGGAAACATCATGGAATCGATCCAGTTAAAAAGCGGACGCTCCGTCCCTAAGATCGGACTTGGACTTTGGAAGATCGACCAAGCCGAAACCGCTGAGGTGGTGCAAGCAGCGATCGATTGCGGCTACCGACATTTCGATTCCGCCTGTGACTATGGCAACGAAGTCGAAGCGGGCAACGGACTGAGCCAAGCGATTCGCGATGGCAAAGTCACGCGTGAGGATCTTTGGATCACTTCAAAGCTGTGGAACACCTACCATCGCCCCGAACATGTGCGTCCCGCGCTCGAAAAGACGCTCGCCGATTTGCAGCTCGACTACCTCGACTTGTATCTGATCCACTTTCCGATCTCGCAGAAGTTCGTCCCGTTTGATCAACACTATCCGCCGGGATGGTTCGCTGATCCCAACGCGGAATCGCCAAAGATGGAACCGGACCATGTGCCGCTGATCGAAACCTGGCAAGCAATGACCGAATTGGTTTCCGCGGGCTTGGTTCGCGAGATCGGTGTTTGCAATTTTAATATTGCACTGATCCGAGACTTGGTGAACCAAAGCGATACGCCACCGGCGATGTTACAAGTCGAACTGCATCCGTACCTGACTCAACAAAAATTGCTGCGATTTTGCCGCGAGTCCGAGATCGCGGTGACCGCGTTTTCACCGCTTGGGGCTCAGTCGTATTTCCAACTGAACATGGCCGAGTCGGGTGAAGCGGTGATCGAGCAAAACAAAATCAAAGAGATCGCGTCACATCACGATCGAACCCCGGCGCAAATCGTGTTGCGTTGGGGAATCCAGCGTGGCACGGCGATCGTGCCCAAAACATCGAAGACCGAGCGATTGAAAGAGAACATCGCCCTGTTTGATTTCGAGTTAAGCGACGAGGAAATGAAAACGATCGATGCGATGGACCGTCATCGTCGCTTCAACGATCCAGGCGATTTTTGTGAAGCTGCGTTCAATACTTTTTTCCCAATCTACGAATAGCACTTGAGACCACGAAGATGCATCAACACGAAAAATTGAACTATGTCGAATTCCCCTGCAAAGACCTTGCGGCCACCAAGGCGTTTTTTGGCAAAGCGTTTGGTTGGACGTTTGTGGATTACGGCCCGCAGTACAGTTCGTTTGCGGACGAGGGACTCGACGGCGGCTTCTTTCAATCAGATCAAGCGGCCACGACCGCCAATGGCTCAGCACTGCTGGTTTTCTATAGTCAAAAACTCGAAGAAACTCAGGCCAAGGTCGAATCGGCTGGCGGGACGATCATTAAGCCGATCTTTTCGTTTCCCGGCGGACGGCGATTCCAGTTCACCGAACCAAGCGGCAACGAATTTGCCGTCTGGTCGGATCAATAGCGGCATACGACGCGATGAGGCGAAACCACTCGGCGTTTTGACGGTTGAAACAGGGTGGGTGGATCGAGCGAGGTTTTGTCCATTTTGAAAAGGCGGCGATTTCGGCGTCAATGAAACATCGCCGTGCAGGTTCCCTTGCTGGGGCAGCAAGATATGATGTAAACACGGTTCAACATTCGATTTACAATCGACAAGCCCACCTATTTGCCGTCCTCCCACCCCATTTTCGAGCCTGCAATGCAGCCTTTTGACACCCAAAGCCGAACGCGTGTGGTTTTTGGCGCAGGAACGCTCTCACGACTCGGCGAATTAGCGAGCGAATTTCGCCCTAAAAGCGTGATGGTCGTCAGCGACGCTGGATTGATCAAAGCAGGCCATTTCGAACACGCCGTCGCCTCGCTCGAAGCGAGCGGTTTGAAGGTCGA
>NZ_JBFHFD010000147.1:0-15516 GCF_041583735.1 Novipirellula sp. | reverse complement strand
TGCGATCCAATGATCGAGCATTGGCTTTCATAATTCGGTCCAGCTCCAATCCCGCCGCGGATGCAGTAGGAGCACTCCAGGAGTGCCAAAACAAAAAGGTGCCGAGCAACACAACGCACGCGGTCGTCGCCAATGCAATCGGGGCACGTTTCCACCATTGGTCTGCAGAGGCATTTGACTGCAACTGCACTCGTGGTTCGCATTGATCCAAAGCCGCCAGTTCGCTCTGCGTCATCAATTCATTACGCAGCCGGTCATGCAGCATCAATTCCGAGGCAAACTGTCGGGCATGCAGCGGATCCGATTGGATCCACTGGCTCAGTTGCTGCAGTTGCTGCTGGGACAGCAAATCGTCGAGGTATCCGTCAATCAAATCTCGCATGTCCGAGTTCATTGAACGCCAGCCTCCAAGCTTTTTCGCTGGACACATTCTCTTAGTTGATCGCGAACTCGTTGCAATGCCTTGGCGACCGAGTTGGCGGTCATGCCAACGCGATCTGCGATCGCAGCCGGTTTCATGTCTCTCTGGTATCGCAACTCGAACAAACGTTGGGCTCGCCCCTCGAGTCCACCGAGACAATCCTGTAAGAAGTCAAGTTGCAGTGATTTCTCTTTCGCGACTTCATCAATCGCCACGGCAAGACAAGCAGCGGTATCATCGTCAAAAACCAACCGATCTCGCCGCCGACTTCGCAGATAAATCCCCACCTGATTGCGGGCGACGCCAATCGCCCAAGCGACAAACGGGTGGGCAGGATCGTAAGACGCATAGGATTCGATGACGGCCACGGCGATGTCCTGAAGCACATCATCACGATCACGAAAATCGCGAACCATGGACGTCACGAATGCCGATACCGCAGGCTGAGCCAGCGTCCATTGCCGGGCGGCTTGTCGGGCTGTTTCGTCCACACTTGATCTCCATTGAAAAGTAAAAGTCTCACACTCTTACTTATCCGAATGGTCGAATTCATGACCGACTTTTTTCCAATATTGTCGCAAATGACCAGCTCGAGTCTCTCGTCCACTGCTCGTTTGTCACAGGAGACCCCGGGAATCGACTTGGCTCGATTGGCAGGACACGCGGCAGAGCATGGTCGTCGCCCACGCAATGGCAGCGGGGAAACAAACACGTAACCCCTTTCCTGTAAACAGGTTAGGACGATGCGACGTCAATAAAACTTTTCGCTTGCGGCGTTGGCGCCATGCCGGACGGATCAGGCGTTCCTGCAAAAGCACTTACGGCGACATCTGCAGGGGTTCCTATCGCCCGCGAGCCAATGAAAGTGCCAAAGTGACCGCGGTGGTTTCTCAGACGTCAGATATGAGATGCTCGCTGCTCGAAGCCCACTCGAGTAACACTAGCCGTCGACGCAGTCTAGACCGAGACTTCAGTGTCCTTTACGACCATCGGCCGGGATTTCGGCAGTTCGGATAACAAAACTCCCAAACCTTCCGCTATTGTGGGATGCGCGAATATCGCGTCCCTCAGCAGGGTGTAAGGTACCCGTGCCAACATCGCGGTTTGTACCGCCGCCAGCATCTCGCTTGCTTCCACTCCAAATGCCGTGAACCCCAGCAAGCGATCATCCTCTCCCACAAGTGCTTTTGCGAAACCTCGAGTCTCGGAAAGCGTACGGGTGCGTAGCACAGCCGACATGGGGATCTTTGCCAATCGATAGTCGATGCCAAGATGTTGCGTCTCCGTTTCGCTCAGTCCCACGCGAGCGAGTTGCGGGTCAGTGAACATCACCGAAGGGATCAAGCGTTCGGTGGTCGTGCGGTTGCCACCTGCAAGGTTTTCGCGGACCACGCGGAAGTCGTCGTAGCTCACATGAGTGAATTTTGGGCTTCCCGCCACCTCGCCCAATGCCCACACGCCTTTTGCCGTCGTCTCAAGCCGATCGTTCACGCGAATGTAGCCTTCTGCGTCAAGCTCGATTCCTCCTTGCGAGGCGTCCAGCCGGTCGGTGTTAGGGGTTCTTCCAGCTGCGACGAGAAGGTCGTTCGCGGTGAGAGTATCGATTTGTGTGTCATCGCCAATGTGAAACGCGACCCGAACCTGCTGTCCACAGCGTCCATCGGCATGAACCAGTTGTACGTTGCAGAGGACATCAATTCCCTCATCTCGCATCAAGCCGGCCATCATTTCGGAGACATCCTCGTCTTCTCGATGTAGCAGACGGGGGCCCCGTTCGAGGATCGTTACGCGACTTCCAAAACGTCTCATCGCCTGGGCGAACTCCAGACCGACATAGCCCCCGCCAACCACAACGAGGTGTTCCGGCAGACGTTGGAGGTTTAGCATCTCGACATGAGTCATCGGGTTGGTCTCGGCCAGTCCGGGAATAGGCGGCAGCTTTGCTCGCGTTCCGACTGCAATGAAGACCCGCTCGCCGCGAAGAATCCGCGTTCCACCCGACCGCAAATCGACGGCGATCGTCCGCTCTTCGACAAATCGTCCTTCCCCAAAGACAACCTCAGCGCCACTGGCGTCAAATCGCTCGATGTGCAGATCAGCAAGCCCGTCGATCATGCTCTCCTTGCGGCCCAGTACGCCTTGCATGTCGATTGACACGTCGCTGGTCGAAATCCCATACTCCCCGCCGCGGCGCAGCAGAGAGGCGACTCTCGCGCTGTGAATCACGTTCTTGCTCGGCAAGCACGCCACGTTTGGGCAGGCACCGCCCAGTGCGCCACGCTCGACGACAATCGTCGGTTCACCTTGACCGGCAAGATTCCAAGCCAGGAACTTGCCCGCTTCGCCGCTACCAATGACCACATTGCGATAGTGCTCTTTTCTTATGCTCATTTTAAGTTCCTAGCGTAGGGTTTCGGATAAGTACCAGATACGTTCGTCGGTTTCATCGATCCAATTTTCCAACAAACTCGCCGTGGCGACGTCGGCCTGGCGATCGCACAATGCGTGAGTCTTGCGCAGTGACTCGCCCAGCCGTTTGTTGTCATCGAGAAGTTCACGGAGCATCAGCTCTGCAGATCGCTTTTCTAAACGGCAATCCTCTAGCCGTTGCAATCGCGTCACTTCGCTGATCGACCAGATCGCATCTGCACTGAGCTTCCGCAGGCGTTCAGCGATGGGGTCTGTCATCGCAAACAACTGTGTCGCCTGATCGTCGAAAAGCAGATGGTAGTCGCGGAAATGGGGGCCGTTGACGTGCCAATGAAACGCCTTCGTCTTGAGATGAAGTGCGAAAACGTCGGCTAGGAGTCGCCGAAGCTCTTCCATCGTCACGGCGGCTCGGTCATCTTCGCTGCCGGAATACGTGATGTTCGATCCGAGATTTTGGCTGGTGGTCGCCGGAATGACTGGACCGGTCATGGAGATCTCCTGAATTAAGGGTTACGAAGGAGCGCTACACTTAGTCGTCTCCTGTTGCTACTGAAAATGAGCACTTAGCTCGCAGGCCTCGTTGTGGGCGGGGTCGATACTGGGCAGACGCGAGGCGTTCATCGTGTTTCTCCATGGTTATTCGGAAACGGGGATGGAAACGTTGCAGCGGAGTGTTGTTTGGAATCCGTCAATCGGTATTCACTCCGTCGCTTGCTTTGGGAAACTGCCCAAGCGAGCGTGTAGGATGCCACTTCTTCCCAGCCTTGCTCGGCAACCATCAAATGAGAGCGGCCGGGAAACTCTTTGAAATCGGTCACGGAGTTCGAGCAAGCATGGCGTCGTAAGACGCGTCGAGTAATCGTGTTTGGGACCAGAAGATCGTCGCTACCGGAAACCAGTAACAACGGCGCTCGTTCGTGGTTAGCAAAATTCAGGTAGAGTGGTGAGCGGGGGTCCAGATTGGACAAAGCCAGCTCGAACAGCACGCGGGCAGGCGCCGGCAGCACATATCGATCAAAGAACTCTGCAGCTTCGAAGTCGCTCATCGTATTGGCTACCCTATTTCGGAACTGGTCCGATGACAGGGATACCACACGCCCGTAGTGGAACAGATTGAGTACCACAGGTCTGATCGCACGGAGTTGTACGAGCGTATACCGCCACACTCCTTTTGGCGCAGGTGCAGCGATGGCTACCCCCGCGCCGCCCCAACCACGGTCCAACAGCAACTGCACCACGAGGCCGCCAAAGGAATGTCCTATCAGGACCACCGGGGTGTCGAGTGTCTCGAGTAAACGCTCGTAGTGCTCGAAGATTTCGGCCGTGCCCAAGCCGGCTATCGACGTTCCCCGCTGACGTGTTTCCACGACCGTCTCACCAAACCGAGGCCAAGCGGGGACAAGAACGTTGTACCCCCGCGAGCGGTAGTATTCTTCAAAGCGTTCAAGACTCTGCGGCGAGAGCCAGAGGCCGTGAATGAGGACGATTGTGCAGGCTTGCGGAGACACGTTGAGTCGCTGTTGCTTGAGAAAGGGACTGTTGCTCTCTCTCATTGAGCGTGGAAGGTGGACACCTGTCAGCGACTGAATATTCGTTGGATCACCCCCGTCGGTCAGGGAGCTTTCCACAACCCCCAGCAGGTACTTATACTTACGTTCGCTTGGTGAAAGTCGAGATTTAAAGGGCTCCAGGTATGGACGACGATCGCACGACCTTGGCTGTTCAGCACTACCTTGAAGAGCTTGCCCAGCTTGAGGGTGATGCTCCTGTGGACCCAATCGTCCGCGAGCTCATTGCACGCTCCGCTATACGACTGCAGCTGCTCAGTGGATCGCTATTGTCTAGAAGCTATCCTCGCCTGATGTCTCCGCCGCTCAATTTGCAAACCGAAGAACTGCTTAGCGCGGTCGTCAACCGCTTGCTACGAGCGCTTACGGAAGTAAGACCCAAGACAGTTCGCCAGTTTTTTGCGCTTGCAAACAAGCACATACGTTGGGAGCTAAATGACCTTGCGCGTCAATTGGATGGACAATCGGCAGCGATCGAATTGCAAGAAGGACTCGTCGCTTCGCCGGAGTCGAGCGGCTCACAATTAAGCAGCAACGCTCAACGCATTTTCCAGGCGATCGAAGAACTGCCCGAGGCGGAACGTGAGACGTTTAGCTTGGTACGTGTGCAGGGAATGAGCCACGTCGAGGTGGCAGAACTTGTCGGAGTCTCTACCAAGACGATTCAGCGGCGTCTAAATCGAAGTCTGATGCTGCTCTCGACTAAACTCAGCGACCTTGATCCCATGACACCGTCGTCTCATGAAGTCTAATGGCCATCAAGACGACGTGAGAGTAGAAGAGCTCGTTGAGCAAATTCTAGAGTTCGAAATCTCGGCGAAAGAGGCTTGTCGCTTCGACACGAGCCTGCTGCCTGCGGTGGAAGCTCGACTGAAACAGATCCGCGACATTGCTTTACAGATTGATTCGCTTTTTCCATCCAGGGAACGTGCTGCCGCGACTTTTCTACCGGGATCATCGCTGCCAACCGTTCCAGGTTACGAAATCGAAGAAGTACTCGGCCGAGGCGGGATGGGCGTGGTCTACAAGGCGACTCAGCTCAGCCTCCATCGTTCCGTCGCCTTAAAGATGCTACTGGTTGGCTGCTACGCTAGCCAGCTAGAACTGGCGCGATTCATGCGGGAAGCGGAGGCACTCGCGGCACTCCATCACCCCAATATCGTCCAAATCTATGACGTGGGCCAAGTGGAAGGGCGTCCCTTTTACACCATGGAATATGTGGATGGGGGGACGTTAGGGGAGCGGTTTGCGAGTACACCGCATTCGGTTCGCGACCCGGCCAAGGTGATTGCGACCATCGCGGCCGCGGTGCAGGCGGCTCACGCGTTGGGGATTATTCATCGAGACCTCAAACCTGCCAACATTCTGCTGACAGCCGATGGCGAACTGAGAATTACTGATTTCGGTCTTGCGCGAACCGTGGATGACGCATCTACGCTCACCCGAACGGGAGCACGAATGGGAACTCCTAGCTACATGGCGCCCGAGCAGGTTCTCGGCGCGGCGCTCACTCCCTCGGTGGACATTTACGCATTGGGCGCACTGCTCTACGAGATGCTCACGGGTCGCCCCCCATTTCGAGCCTCAAGCTTTGCCGAGATCGAGAGACGGTTGCTCAATGAACAAGCCCCTCCTCCTTCGAAGCTGAATCCCAAGACGCCTCGCGATCTGGACACAATTTGCCTGAAGTGTCTTGAGAAAGATCCACAGCGACGCTATGCCACTGCGGCTGACCTTGCTGCCGACGTAGAGAGGTTTCTGCGTCACGAGCCAATTCACGCCAGACCATTAGGCAGAGCCCACCGCATGGTGCGTTGGGGACGACGAAATCCATCTCTCGCCGCATTGTTCTTCACATGCGCCGCGATTCTCTGTTTGCTCGCCGTCGAGGGCGCGCGTGAGGTCACACTCGCTGCGGGTCGTCGAGCCGAGAAAGCCCGCCTCACCGCGCGACTTGAATCCGGCCTGGAATTGATGCGTTCCGAACGGTTTTCCGAAGCTCATGCGATCTTGGGGCAACTAGGGGACGGAGGATTTGTAGATCTCCGAGCGCGAATTGACACCGCGTTGAATCATTTGAAGTTAGTCGAAGATTTGGGTTTGGTCACGATCCGGCGAGCCTCTGCGTGCAAGATGCTCGGTCTTTCCGCTCAAACCAATCGCGAAGCGGAATATCGCTACGAGAAACTCTTCCAAAATGTTGGGCTAGCCGCAACTTCCGACACTCCCCACGATGTTGCCGCGCGCATTCGTCTAATGGACACTAGCTCGGCTCTTCTGGCTGCGATGGACGACTGGGCCGCAAGCACAGAGGATCTGGACCGTCGTGAGTGGTTGTTGGAGATTACAAGGATTGCAGACCCTGATCCTCGGGGATGGCGCGGTCGAGCAAGAACCTCGGCAAATTGGACTGACCCCCAGGAACTTTTATCGCTTTCGAAAACAAACTTCGACGGGAAGGTTTCGGTTGAGCTGCTATGTCTGCTTGCGGATCGGATGGACGCCGTAGGGATCGACTCACTTTCGTTCCGACGGAAGATCCAACGTGAAAGACCTGACGATTTTCTTGCCAACATGGTGCTGGCAGATGCACTAAGAAGCAAGTCACCCGACGAGTCGATTCGCTTTCTACAAGCAACCGTGGCGATTTCTCCCAATATCCCTGCGGCGCACACGAAGCTAGGGGCGACCCTGCTTTCGCTCGGCAGATACGACGAAGCACGCGAGTCGCTGGAAAAGGCTCTTTTGCTCAATCCCAATTCCGAGATCGCTCAAACATATCTTGCCAGGCTTTGGTTCCTTGAGCTCGTGGAAGCTGTCTCTCGAGTTTATCAGGAAGTTGCCCCTGAGTATTCGTGGAGCGGCTAACTGCGGCTGTGGGGACGCGATTTTGAGCTTCTCCAATCCGCAGACCGTCCGACCAGTCGTCACCTGTGCGGCGTGCTTCGCGTTTAGCGGCCTCCGCTTTCCGTACTTTTTCGCGGACTTTTGGGGGTGTCCACTCCTTCCGCTAAGTAAGCCAGAGACGAGATCGACACTGGGAGCGATCTTGATTACATCGCTACAGGAACGGAGAGAACTACCATGACGAAAACCGAAGCGTGGGTTGCCACCGCTGCCAATCAACCTTTGACTCGCCAGGAAATCGAGTTTGAAAAGTTGGGATCCGAAGAAATCGAGGTTGAGGTCGAGCATTGTGGGATTTGCCATTCCGACCTTTCCATGTTGAACAATGAGTGGGGCATGACGCACTACCCCGCAGTGCTCGGCCACGAGGTGGTTGGTCGGGTTGTGGAGGTGGGAAGTGCTGCGAAAGGACTCAAGGTCGGTCAACGTGTCGGAATCGGTTGGACGGCAAGCAGCTGCATGCATTGCCGCCAATGCATGTCGGGAGATCAACACCTGTGCGCGCAAGCCCAGGGAACCATCGTAGGACACCGCGGTGGATTCTCGGGCCGAGTAAGAGCCCACTGGGCCTGGACCATCCCATTGCCTGAGGGCTTGGCCGCAGAAGACGCAGGTCCCTTGTTCTGTGGCGGTATCACGGTCTTCAACCCGCTGGCACTGTACGCCAAGCCCACCCATCGAGTCGGCATTGTGGGAATTGGCGGCCTGGGGCACCTGGGGGTCAAGTTTGCTTCCGCCTACGGGTGCGAAGTGACCGCATTTACCTCCAGCGAAAGCAAGTTTAACGAGGCCCGCAAGTTGGGCGCTCACCACGTGGCATCGAGCCGAGATTCTCAGTCGTTTGCGAGACTCGCCGGGTATTTCGACCTGCTGATTGTCACGGTTGCAGTCCCTCTGGACTGGCCAGCGCTGATCGGAGCACTCGCGCCCCGCGGCCGATTGCACGTCGTGGGCGCCGTCCCAGAACCCATCCCCGTCGACGTGTTTTCGCTTCTGATGGGACAACGGGCCGTATCCAGTTCTCCGACGGGTTCACCAACCGACATCGCGCACATGCTTGACTTTGCCGCTAGGCATCGCCTTGCCCCCCAGACCGAGCATTTTCCGATGAGCCGGGTGAACGAGGCGATGGAGCACTTGGCAGCCGGCAAAGCCCGCTACCGCATCGTGCTCGACGCGGACTTTTGACATCCAACGTCTAGCCTGACGCAACGTGCAACGCATGCCCTTCACCGGTTTGATCCACTATCCCTTCTTCCCATTCGAACAACCATGAAAGCAATTGCCCTCACACGCTATCTGCCAATTGATGATCCCGAATCATTGGTTGACGTCGACCTCGAAAAACCAGTTCCCAAAGGGCGTGATCTCCTCGTCGATATCCAAGCAATCGCGGTCAACCCTGTCGACGCCAAGGTGCGAGCTCCTAAAGAAAGGGTGGAGGCGGCGCCGCGTGTACTCGGATGGGATGCAGCTGGGATCGTCTTGGAGATCGGGCCTGAGGTTACCTTGTTTCAGCCCGGCGACGCGGTTTTCTATGCCGGAGACATCACTCGCCCGGGCTGCAATTCCCAGATGCAACTCGTCGATGAACGGATCGTCGGCCGCAAACCTTCGTCGCTTGATTTTGCACAGGCCGCAGCTTTGCCATTGACCGCAATCACGGCCTACGAAGCCTTGTTTGAGCGTCTCGGACTCGCCCCGGATGGCGAAAAGAGGCGGCCGAGCCTGCTGATTGTAGGCGGCGCTGGCGGTGTCGGCTCAATCGCGATTCAGCTCGCAAAGATTGCGAAACTGAATGTCGTGGCGACCGCCTCTAGGCCCGAGTCCGTGCGATGGGTGACCGAGCTGGGGGCCGATCATGCCGTCAACCACCGGGAACCGTTGCGACCACAGCTCGAAGCGATTGGCCTGCGACATCTCGACTACATCGCCTTGTTCAACGACACCGACGGGCATTGGGACGCGGCTACCGATTTGATACGGCCTCAAGGCACGATTGTTACCATCGTGGAGAACAAAGGGCCATTGCGCCAAGACGTCATGAAGGCCAAGTCGGCAAAGCATGCGTGGGAGTTCATGTTTACCCGATCAATGTTCCATACCCATGACATGGATCAGCAACACCGGCTACTGAATCAGATCGCCGAGTGGGTCGATCAAGGGCTGCTTCGCAGTACGGTTAATCGAGTGATAAGCCCCATCTCTGCTGACAATCTACGCGCGGCGCATCGCCTGATCGAAACAGGACGAAGTATTGGGAAAACCGTCCTGGAAGGGTGGGAGACCGCACTGCGCCAGTAGTGCGTCCGGCAATCCGGCAAAAGGATTGCTCTGACGAAAACAAACTCAATCAGCAGCGGCTCTCAGTCTTCAAACCGCTGCTAGTAAAACACGACGAGTTGGGGCAAGTGTGTTACTGCATCGGCTCAAGTGCCGATTGATTCGTCCTGAATGAAAGCGAGTAGATCCGCGTTAATGACGTCAGCATTTGTTGTGCACATTCCGTGTGAAAACTTCTCATAGATTTTGAGAGTCCCCTTGTTCAGAAGTTTTGCGGAGAGCAACGCGGACGCGCCGATCGGCACGATTTGGTCATCATCACCATGCATGACAAGCGTTGGCACGTCGATCGTCTTCAGGTCGTCGCTGAAGTCTGTCTCCGAGAAAGCTTTGATACCGTCATAATGGGCTTTCGCTCCGCCCATCATTCCTTGACGCCACCAGTTCTCTATCACAGGTCGTAAGGGAGTCACGTCTTGGCGGTTGAAACCGTAGAAAGGCCCGCTGGCAACGTCCCAGTAGAATTGCGCCCGGTTGGCCAGTAACTGCTCACGGAAGCCATCAAACACCTCCATCGGCAGTCCACCTGGGTTGTTCTGCGTTTTCACCATCAGCGGCGGAACGGCGCCAATGAGCACAAGTTTTGCAACACGTCCGTCAGCATGTCTGGCAACATAACGAGCCGCCTCGCCGCCTCCCGTTGAGTGGCCAATATGAACGGCGTCTCGCAGATCCAAGTGTTTGACCACTGCGGCTACGTCGGCGGCATAATGATTCATGTCATGTCCATCGCCAACCTGACTGGATCGCCCATGGCCGCGACGATCATGCGCGATAACGCGATAGCCTTTGGACAGGAAGTACAACAATTGAGAATCCCAATCATCGGAGCTTAGCGGCCAGCCGTGATGAAAGACGATAGGCTGATCGCCGGGATTTCCCCAGTCTTTGTAAAAGATGTTTGCGCCATCGGTGCTCGTAACAAAGCTCATTGATCCGTCCCTTGGTTAAAGTGAATTGAAATACAAATCAGCCAACAAAGCCAAAGCGAATTGCTGGCTTTGACTCTCTGCCGTCATTCTAAGCGTGGCAGATGGACAGACGCGGCAACGATTGAGATCAGCGGGTTAGATTCTCGCTTCCATGCTGTCACAGTCTCTCCTGAGATGTGTCTAAGTCAGCAGTACGAACTGCCTTCGCTTAGAATGGCCGGAACCAGCATCCGATGAGGTCCTTCCATGCACAATCCTTTTACAGAAGTCGCGGACGATGATTCTGAGGACGCCGACTTGGTTTGCCAAGCCAACAACGGTGATCGTACGTCACTCGAAAAGTTGATTCTGCGGCATCAAGCATGGATTTACAACATTGCTGTGCGAATGGTCTTCACTCCACAGGACGCGGAAGAAGTGACGCAGGAAGTACTGCTCAAGGTCGTTACGCGACTCAGCACGTTTTGTGGCGACAGCAGCTTCCGGACGTGGCTCTACCGCATTACGGCGAATCACGTTCTCAACATGAAACGCCGCGGCGGCGAAACAACGTCCTTAACTTTCTCCACTTACGCCGATGCTATTAACAGCACTCCAGATCTCGACTTACCCGATCCTAAAAACGTGCCGGTGGAAGTGCCGCTATTGATCGAGGAAGCCAAATTTGCCTGCACCATGGGAATGCTACTTTGCCTGGATCGACGACAGCGACTGATCTTTACGCTCGGGGAAATCATTGGGGCGAGCGACACCGTCGGCAGCGAAGTCATGGAAATGACGGCCGACAACTTCCGCCAATGTCTCGCCCGCGCCCGTCGTGAACTGTACCAGTTCATGAATCATCAATGCGGCCTCGTCAATGCGAGTAATCCTTGCCGCTGTCCCAAGAAGACAAAAGGATTCATCGAAGCAGGGCACGTCGACCCTAGAAACCTACTTTTCGCCGCTCGTCACGTCCAGCGGATCCAGGAGGCAGCCGCAAGCACCGCTCGCGAGATCGACGATGTGGCCGACCGTTCTTTCGCCGCCATCTTTCGTGACCACCCATTCCTCGAGCCTACGAAGCAGGCTGGGTGGCTTCGGCATTTGCTGGATCTTCCAGAGGTTCGCGAGACCCTAAAACTAAACTGAAAAAATCTGCTCGATGCTTGTCACAGTGCTTTCTTCATCGTGTCTATGCCATTGTGAGACGGATTTTTTCTAGTGGTGAGGACGCAAGTCATGTTGTTATTGAACAAGCGGGTGGCTCTGGTCACAGGTGGATCGAAGGGGATCGGGGCGGGCATTGCCAAAGACCTGGCTGTGGCAGGGGCGACCGTTGCCGTTAACTACGCCCTGGATAAAAACGGTGCGGATGCCGTCGTGCAGGAGATTATAGGCGAGGGCGGACACGCCATTGCAATTCAGGCCGACGTGTCGAATTCGGAGGACGTCCGTCGAATGGTTACCGAAGTCACGGACGCCTTCGGCCCTATCGACATCGTGGTGAACAACGCGGGAGTCTACCAAACGATGCGACTCGAGGAGTTCACCGAGCCAGAGTTCCACCGGGAATTCAATACAAACGTGCTCGGCCCCATGACAGTGATCCGCGAATCGCTCAACTTCTTCGGGCCTAATGGCGGCAGTATTGTTAACATCGGTTCGGGTGCCTCGCAAATGTGTCCGCCCGGCTATTCGATTTACGCGGCCAGCAAGAGTGCGCTCGATGCGATAACAAGAGTGCTGGCCAAAGAATTGGCCCCCCGCGGGATCCGAGTCAACTCGGTTAATCCGGGCGCAACGTTAAGTGAGGGGACGAAGTCAGCTGGATTGTATGGTGCCGGCAGCGAGTTCGAACGACAATTGGTCGCGATGACACCGCTCGGCCGCATTGGAACACCGTCAGATATCTCAAAGGTCGTCACCTTCCTCGCGTCCGATGACTCTGGCTGGCTGACGGGCGAGGTCATCCTGGCATCCGGCGGCCTTCGATAATCATTGCCGATAAGCTATTTCAAATCATTAAAGGAGCCACCATGTCAGCTTACATCGTGTTCATCCGTGAAAAGACGATCGACAAGTCAGAGTTGGAGACGTACTGGCAGAAAGCACCTGCCGCGATGGAGGGCCAGCCGATCAGAGCGCTGGCCGCATACGGCCCTCATGTGACGTTGGAGGGGCCAGACGTCGAAGGCGTCGTCATCGCCGAGTTTCCAACGGTAGAAGAAGCACGCGCATGGTACGACAGCCCAGCCTACCAGGAAGCGGCTCAGCATCGTTTCCGCGGTGCCGTTTACCGCGGTCTCGTTGTAGAGGGGGTGTAACCCGCAGGACTAACCCCTGAGATCTGAGGAGCACCCTTTTGATTTAGACCGAGGTTGGTTGGAACCGCCTCACAAACATTTAAAGTGCCGGCGACCATATCGATTTCAGTGGACGAGGAATTGCCAAACCTGCTTCGTTCGAATCCACCGACCAGAGTTGGCGGGAAGCATCGTCGGCGGGAAGCATCGAAGACAAACTGACCGCTTTCAAACTCCAGCGAACACAGTCGTTCATGCAGTGAGAGATGCTTAAAAGTCGTGTTTTAGAAAAGTGGCGTATCCTGTTGGAATCATCACACCCCAACGGCCCAACGCGGGCACATCGACCAGAAAAGCCCGCTGGATAAAATTGTCCGAGAAGGAGCCAGTTCGCCTCATTCAGCGGTGTCTTTACCATCTTGAAACTTTCCGTGACTGTCAGCGATGGAGCGTCTTAGTCTGCGGGTTTCTTGAGTTCTCTCACGCCCCTTGTCTCGATCTAGCATATTTTCTAGGTCAGACGGGTGTTCAATGAGAGGTTCTGCACCGTAACCGGAATTGTTTAGCTCGACATCAAAGTCTTTTTTTGCCTTTAGCTCAGCTTCGTTTTTCTTGCGTTTAGACATGGATGGATTGCTTCGCTACGGGTCGAGTCTTGCAAATTCGCCTGACGAAGATGAACTGGTATTTAGGCCATTTCTGTATAAGGCTTCTTGTACACGTTCCGTGTACCCACCCTGTTTTGCACAGAAGATTTGCACAAGGTTCTTTCTCCAACGCATTGCACAAATAAAAAAACGTCGCAAACCCTTATCAAAAAAGGACTTACGACGTTTCAAGTAGTCGGGCCGACTGGATTTGAACCAGCGATCTCCACACCCCCAGTGTGGCGCGATATCCAGGCTTCGCTACGGCCCGTGATTCGTCAGAAACACCCCTCAAACGTGGGGAAGACCATCGTCTTTCTCTTCGCTTTTGGGACGTTTGAATCAACGTTCTGAAGATGCTAATCCAATCCGCTCGCTCTCGCTAGCCCGGATTGAGCCGGAAGCCAAATTCTGAAATGCCGCTCATCGGACAGACGCTAAAACAGGAAAACGCGACACTCGGTTTTGCGAAATCGTCCCATTGGATAATCTATTGCCTGTCTCGTTCGCTCCCATTTCCCCTGTTACCCCACAGCTGCCACGATGCTCGTTTCTTGGAATTGGCTCTCTCGCTACCTCGATCTGCCGATGAGCCACGAAGAATTGGCTCTCCGCCTGAGTTTGTCAGGGCTGAACCACGAAGAAACCACCACGGTCGATGGCGATGTCGTGATCGATCTGGAAGTGACCAGCAACCGTGGCGATTGTCTCGGTCACCTCGGCGTGGCTCGCGAAATCGGCGTTTTGTACGACTTGAGCGTCAAAACGCCCGAAATCGAACTCAGCGAAGCGGGTCCGAAAATCGAATCGCTGCTGAGCGTCGAAAACCGCTACACCGAGGCTTGCCCTCGCTACACCGCCCGCGTGATCCAAGGGATCAAAGTCGGCCCGAGCCCCGAGTGGATGGCCACGGCACTCAAAGCGGTCGGCATCGGTGTGGTCAACAACGTCGTCGACGCCACGAACTACGTGATGATGGAATGTGGCCAGCCGCTGCATGCGTTCGATTACGCCAAAATCGCGGAGCAAAAAGTGATTGTCCGCCGAGCCGCAGAAAAAGAGACAATCGAGGCGATTGACCATCGTAACTACGAACTCGACGAAGCAATGTGCGTGATCGCGGACGCCAAGGAAGCTCAAGCGGTCGCCGGCGTGATGGGAGGTGCCGTTTCCGAAGTCGATGACACGACAACCGATCTGGTGATCGAAGCGGCTATCTTTACACCGCTGATGGTCCGTCGTGCGGCTCGCAAATTGAAATTGCAAAGTCCGTCGTCCTACCGATTCGAACGACGCGTCGATCCCGTCGGCGTCGATTGGGCGAGCCGCCGAGTTTGCCAATTGATCCTGGAAACCGCGGGCGGAAAATTGGCCGCAGGCGTGATCGATACCGCGCCCGAGATCACACCGAACCCGCCCGTCACGCTGCGGCTGAGCCAGGTCGAACGTGTGCTGGGGATCAAAATCGATCGCAAAGAGATCGAGCGAATCTTGGTCAAGCTCGGCTGTGAATCCGAAATCGGTAGCGACACGTATGTACCACCATCGTGGCGACACGACTTGGGACGCGAGGCCGATTTGATCGAAGAGGTCGCACGGATTCATGGTTACGAAAACATTCCCGAGGATGCTCCGATTGCCGTCGCGCCGAGCAGCAAACGTGACTTTGATGTCGCGATGGAACGCGTTCGATCGGTGATGACCAGTGCGGGATTCTCCGAAGCGATGACGCCAAGCGTTGTGACGAACAAGCTTGACGAATCACTCAGCCCGTGGACCGATTTGCCGGCGTTGAAAACCGAAACCGCGATGCTCAAAGGAGCTCGTACGCTGCGTCGGTCCTTGATCCCAAGTCTGTTGGAAGGACGTGCGAACAACTGGGCTTCGGCCAGCATTCATGCCGATCTTTTCGAGATCGCTCACATTTACTTGCCACAACAGAGCAACGAAGCGTTGCCGAGCGAACAATACTCGTTGGCAATG
>NZ_JBFHFD010000146.1:0-15521 GCF_041583735.1 Novipirellula sp. | reverse complement strand
CGATGCACTGCGTTTTGGATTGGCTCGGTTGGCAACCGAAACGCAAGACGTGCGGATGCCGGTCCAGTACGAGTGTCCGCATTGCGAAAAATTGATTGACCAAACGAAGAAGAACCGATCCTTGCCGAAGCTGGATTGCCCAGAGTGCAAGAAAACGTTCTCGACTCAATGGGCTGAATCCGCCGCGGACAAGACGCATCCGCGAGCCGCGGTGGTCAGCGAGCGATTTGAAACCGCTCGCAACTTCGTCAACAAGTTGTGGAACGCAGCCCGGTTTGCCTTGATGAATTTCGAAGGCTACGAAGCACAGGAAATCGATGTCAAATCGTTGCCGCTGGAAGACCGCTGGTTGCTCAGTCGATTGTCGACGGTGACAAAGCAGGTGACCGAAGCGACCGAGCACTACCACTTTGCCGAAGCCTCGCGAATTCTTTACGATTTTGCCTGGGACGAGTTCTGCAGTTTCTACGTCGAGATCGCCAAGCCACGATTGTCCGACGATTCGCTTCGCGGGGCCACTCAGTCGGTGATGGCTCACGGGCTCGATACGCTGCTGCGTCTATTGCACCCGATCATGCCGTTTGTCACCGAATCAATATGGGGTTACTTGAACGAGGCGGCTCCGAAACGGGGCGTCCCCTCTCCCGCAGATGCTCCGCAGTTTGTGATGACCGCGGCGTGGCCGATCGCCGAAGCGGCACATTATGACGAGAGCATTGAACGGCAGTTCAACGAGTTTCAAGAAGTGGTCGGAGCGATCCGTCGCATTCGCGCGAGCCAAAACATTGCTCCGCGAGACACGGTGCCCGTGGCGATCCGCTGTAACGAGTCATCGCAGGCACTGTTGGAACCGATGCGGGCCTATTTCCAAGGACTCGCCGGTGCCGATGTTGTGGAACTGAGTCCGACGGCGAAGCCGTTTGAGATCGATGCTCCCTTAGCGATCACCGGACTGGACATCGAGGTGCACGTCGACTTAGAGCAGTTCATCGACTTTGAAGCCGAGTTGGCTCGCTTAGAAAAACTGCGAGACCAGGTGGTCAAACAGATTGGCGGAAAAGAGCAGAAGCTCTCGAACGAAAACTTCGTCGCTCGCGCCCCCGCAGAGGTAGTAGCGAAAGAACGCGAGTCGCTCGAAGAATTAAAACGACAACTCGAATCGGTTGAAAATGACATTCAGCGACTCAAAACTAAACTCGGTTAGACGCTAGACTCGGGTCGCAAAGCAGTTCAAGATAGTTTGCGGGGCAACCGCGAACTTTTGGCCGCTGCGTTGCCGCACACATTCTCCTTATTGGCTTTTTGCAATGCCTATCAAAATGACTTGCCAATGTGGCAAAGTGCTCAATATTCCGGACGCTGCGGCTGGCAAAGCGGTCAAATGTCCAGGCTGTCAAACGGTATTGAAGGTGCCTGCGGCAACCGCCGCAGCGAAACCCAAGCAAGCGGCCGCTCCGGCACAACCCGCCCGTCGGCCTGCAGCGGCACCTGCACCGGCGCCCGCAACGACCAGCAATCGCTTGGATGACTTGTTTGACGAAGAAGGGTTTAGTCAACAAGTCGCTGCAATCTGTCCGGCATGCCGTGCAGAGATGAAAGCCAACGCGGTGTTGTGCACTCAGTGTGGTTACAACAAGCAAACCGGTGACCGGCTGTCCGGTCATCAGACGCCTGGATTGGATGTATCGCACGGCACTCTCGCTCTGCAAAAAGCGGCCGCCGATATGGCGCGTGCCAAAGAGACTCAGGATCGGTTGTCAGGCAACAATGGGATGCCGACCTGGATGTTGGCGCTTGTGTTGTTTTTGATCGTCAGCTCGACGGGGATAGCCGTGGTCGCGATCAATGTGTCGCGTCAACTTGATGGCGGAGGGGGCTTCAATCCAATCGCAACGTTCCTTGTTTTAGGGTTCGGAGCGTGCATGGTGATCTCGCAAGGAGCTCAGCTAATGGTGATCGTCAAAGCGTTCAAAAAGGACATCAAAACCGGTTTGTTGACCCTGTTTGTTCCGTTTTACATCCTCTACTTTGTCATCAAGAATTGGCGCGAGACCGGGCGACTGTTTATCACCGCCGTTTTGATGGGGATGGTCGCGGGTGGTTTTCTCGCAGGCGCAATTTCCGCAGGCCTGTGATGAGTCGGTTCTGTTTCCAGAGAACTCCGATGCGAGTGCCGTAAAGCCGCCCTGGTGACTGCGATTCGAAGGACCTCGCTGGGTTCCGCTTCGCCACCGACACTGGTGAAGGTTGTCACCCACCATGATGAGACTGTACGGCTGCCTGGATCTGTTCCTTCACCGCCTCGAGGTTAAATGATGCCCCCTTTTGCATCGGCGGAAACTCGATGGCCGTTTTGGCAAGTTCCGCTACCTTCTTTTGCACGAAGATGAAACGCCAAAATTCGCGTGCATAGAACGACATCATGTAATCGGACGAACCCACGCCCCAGTTATGATCGCTATAGCGTTCAAACGGATCGCGTCGCAGGTTGTGAATGATTGGCATGTTCAATTTGTTTTTGGCACCCGGCCATCCTTCGGGTTGTTCGATGAACACATATTTCCAATCACCGATTCGCACCGCTCCCAGGCTCGATTCACCAAAGTACCAAACCACTTCCCTTTGGCTGGCGTCACCCTTGGTGATCATGTCCAATTGGTTGTAACCATCCAGGTGAACTTTGTAGGTGCGGTCGCCCAGTTTTTTACCTTGCTTGAGCTGTTCCGAAAGATTCGGATTTCCGGCGGCAGCGGCCAATGTGGGGAGCCAATCCAAGCCGGATGTGATTCCATTTTGCACACTGCCGGCGGGAATATGATTTGGCCATCGTAGGATCATCGGTGCGCGGAAGCCGCCTTCGGTCGTCATCCCTTTGGTTCCCTTAAAAGGGGTGTTACCGCCATCGGGCCACGTAAAGACTTCGGTGCCATTGTCGGTAGTGACGCCGATGATGGTGTTGTCGGCAATTCCCATCTTTTCCAACTTGCTGATCACCGCACCGACAATGTCGTCAAACTGGGCCATGCCCGCTTCTTGCAAACCGTAATTGTCTTGGCCCTCGAGTGCTTTGTATTTGTCATTCAAATGAGTGAAGATGTGCATCCGCGTCGGATTCAACCAAACAAAGAACGGTTTGTCATCCTGCTGTGCTTTCTCCATGAAATTGCTGGTCAGTTCAAGGATGTGATCATCAATGTCTTCCATGTTATGCGTGATGCCGTCGGTGGGATGTGGCGGCAGCGGACCTTTGTCCTCGATCTTTTGTTTGCCAATTTTTCCCCAACGAGGTTGCACGGTTGGATCGTCCACGTCGCTGGCCCAGGAATGAACTAGATTGCGTGGTCCGATCTGGTCAAGAAGATCTTTTGGATACCCAGGCCAAAACGGATCGGACATCGCATCAAGGTGGTAAAGGTATCCAAAGAATTCATCGAAGCCGCGGACGGTGGGCAGGAACTCGTTCAAGTCACCTAAATGGTTCTTGCCAAATTGGCCCGTTGTGTACCCCATGTCTTTGAGCACCGTTGCGATCGTTGGCGCGTCTGCAGGCAAACCGATTGGCGAGCCTGCTTGCCCCACCGTGGTCATTCCCGTTCGATAGGGAAGCATGCCTGTGATAAAATTGGCGCGACCGGCGGTGCAACTTGCTTCGGCATAGTAATCGGTAAACATCATCCCCTCACGCGCCAAGCGATCAATGTTGGGGGTCTTGCCCGACATCATTCCGCGGTGATAGGCGCCAATGTTGAACCAGCCGATGTCATCGCCCATGATCATGATGATGTTGGGCTGCTTGGTTTGGGCGTGTAGGGTTGCGGGAATTGCAATCAGCGCAATCGCCAGCAGCGAGAGGCAATGTTTTCGAAGGTACCGCATGTTGGGGCTCACTGCGTTGAGAAGAGGTTACTGGAATGGATTGGTGAAGGCGTCTTCGTGTGACAGGGCCCGGCTTGTGTATCCAGCCCGATATCATCAATATCGGAGACTTCAATCCAATGACAATTAGACCTTGGTGTAACTTGCCCCCAATCCTGGGCCATGCATCCTCGGTCACTCGATCCGACAAGCTTCCTTCGGCGTGCCGACGGATCGAGTGGATCTCACGCTCAAAGCACTGTGAAAATACACAGTGAACATTTCGATGCGACGATTTACGATCCGCGGCAAAAACGCTAGGTCAAACCGTAGTCGCCCCAATAATCTTCCAACGATGCCGTTGTCGTCGAAAAGGTTTGCGATTCTTTGAAATTGCCTCCGGCGAAATGATCAAGATCGACGCCTGGCCGCACGTTCAGAACGCCGACGCCTGCGGTAATACGATACTGCGTAATCGCCGCAAGTTGGCCTTGGTTGTAGCGGATATGGTCGTGGTCGCCAGGCGGTGAAACGCCGCCGATGCTAGCCGCTACATTCCCTCGCATCGGGTTTTCGTTAAATGCGTAACCCATTCGCATTTGCAGTCGCGAGCGATACGAATATTGCGCACCGCATTGCAGTGACCATTGATCGTCGTAGATCGCTCGAAAGAAATCGATATCGGAGTAATTTTGGTAAACACCATCGATCGCCAACAACAACTTGCCATCGATCAGCGACGTGTTTAAAGCAGTGTGGAGCCGCTCTGCTTGCGAGTTGCGTGACGACGCACCGGATGTGGTAATGGCTATGGAGTTAGACTTGTGTTCGGTATCCCGAAGCCGATTGTAGATGAGCCCGCAGTGGATCGGTCGGGATGTACGTCTGTCCTTTGAAAGGGGCTGGTCGCTGGCTTCACGAACCGCTGGAAAACCCCGTTTTATCGTTCGTCTGTGATGTGACGGTTAGGCACAGTGTGTGACGGATGGGTACAGTGGCAAGAGACCTCTCGCGGCAGTCCACCGCCCCTGACTCCACTATCGCATCGGATTGTTGCTTCGGATGTCGAAATTGCCCCTGGCCAAAATGTTTTGCGGCGCTACGATAAAAAAGGCATTGGGATGAATGCTCCGAATCGACAGTCCTTTTTGTTCGCGATCGCCTACACTTATGTAGGACATCACGAGCACTTTTCTTGATCCTCTCCTGGTAGCTGATCATCGTAGAGCGCTCTTCGTGTTAAACGTGTCGGGCCAGATTGCGAAACTTTTGTGAACCGTCGCTGGGGTGATGTCCTCTTCATCAGGAATCCAAAAATCTGGATTGCTTCGGCCTTGCTAGTGCATGCTGTTGCAATCGACCGCTGCGAAGGTCACTCCGCGGACCGAGAACTGTCTTCGCAATCACAAACCGTTCAGCTCAATCCTGATCTGTCGCTAGATCAATACGTGTGGCGTCAATGGACAATGCAGGACGGGCTGCCGTCGGAACAAGTTGTCGACATCATCCAGACGTCCGATGGCTATCTGTGGTTGGCCACCGTGCGCGGATTGGCACGGTTTGATGGTTTGCATTTTACGATTTTCAACCGCGCCAACACACCCGCATTTGTCACCAATCAAATCAGCAAGCTTTGTCGCAGTCGAGATTCGGCCTTCTGGATTGGCACTGAGCGTGGCGGGCTGATTCATTGCCGACTTGGTCAACCGCCGCAGTTCACGCGTTTCGACGAGTTGCTAGGACATCCGATTCAGTGTTTATATGAGGATCGTGAGGGCACACTTTGGATCGGGACGGAGGCGGAAACATGGACCGTCGTCGGCACCCAGTGCCTATGTCGGCCCGATGCTCCACTGAACGTACGAGCCATTTGCGAGGATGAAAGCGGAACGCTGTGGCTGGGCGCGGCGATTTGGATGCAGTCTCGACCAGACCGACTGGCGGCGACAACGATTCAGCCAAAACCTGGACTATATCGCCGTGACGATGATCGCTTTTATCGGTTGACGCAGTCCGACGGATTTCCCGACTCGCCGTCCGCCAACTCGGTCACGGCACTTTGTTCAGATCACCAAGGTGGGGTGTGGATTGGCACACTTGGTCACTCCTTGTTCCGTTATCAGAACGGCAAATTTCAAGACCACGCTGCATCGCTCGGTCCGAAAGCCTCGAATTTCTTGCGGCTGTATCAAGACCGCAGCCAGCAGTTATGGATCAGCACTTTTGCCGCCGGATGTTACCGTCTTGTTCACGACAAGGCTACGAAGCTTTCCATCGGAAATCGACCGGTGGTTTGTCTTGCCGAGGACCGTGAAGGAATTCTTTGGTTTGGCGGCGGTCAACGCGGTCTTCGCAGCCTCCGTAATCCGGAGCTTGCTAAGCTCAAACTCGATCAACGAGTCATGATGCGATGCGTCGTCGAAGACGCTGCGGGGGACCTCTGGTTTGGCAGCGGCAATCTTGCCTCGAAAGATCGTCAAACGGGACTGCATCGTCTGGACGGCGGAGTGTTTGAAAATTATGGCACCGATCAGGGGCTGCCAACAAACTTGGTAACGGGACTAGCGATTGGATCCGAGGGTCGGTTATGGATCGGTACGAACAAGGGATTAGTTTGTCGTGACAATGATCGGTGGGCCACGTTCACAACCGAGGACGGCTTGGGACGAGATTGGATTCGCAACGTTTACGTGGATCACACCGGAGTGGTGTGGATTGGTTTTTGGGAAGGCGGTTTGCAGCGAATGCAGGACGGCACATTCACTCGCATCACGGAATTCAGGGATGCCGATGTAAACTGGATTCATGAAGATGCCAGTGGACAGCTTTGGATCGGATCCAATCGTGGATTGTACCGCTGGATTGACGGCAAGCTTCAACGCGTCCGCGACCTTGTGCTTGACGAGCTTTCGACGATCAACTTCACAGCATGCTGCGAGAGCGATCAAGGCTGTCTTTGGATCGGGACCAGTGGCGGAGGATTGTGTCGCTATGCAGCGGGTCGCTTTTCCAATTGGACCAGCGCCCAGGGGTTGTACGAGGATTCCATTCATGCGATCGCCGAGGACAAGCGAGGGTGTTTGTGGCTAGGCGGCCCTCATGGTCTGTCATCCATGTCGGTACAGGCACTCGACGAAATCGATTCTGGTATCGAAACACGGATCCAGGTTCGAGTGCATCCGATTAGCAGTGGATTAGACCAACCTCGCATCGAACGCAACTACCGTCCCAATGTTGTGCATCGCGGGGACGGCTCCATCTGGTTTGTGACCACCGGTGGTACGGTGATCGTACCGGCGAACGGCCCTTATCAGCAACCGCTTGCTCCAATCGTCCACATTGAAGAGGTTCAGGTTAACGGCGAATCACAACTTCCCTGCGGGGCGCTCGAGATACGATCGGGATCAAGGCACGTCGACTTTCATTTTACCGCGAATACGTTTACGGCCTCGGAGCAAGCGGTTTTTCGCTACCGGCTGGACGGATTCGATGATCAATGGCTTGATGCAGGCAGGCAACGGTCCGCCAGTTATACCGAATTGCCCCCAGGCGATTATGTCTTTCGTGTCACTGCGGACAATGGATATGACGTTTGGAGCAAAGCAGGAGCGACGGTGGAATTGCGGGTGATCCCTCGCTGGTGGGAAATCACCTGGGTGCGAGTCGCCACTCTGATGGCGGCGATTGCCGTGGTGGTCGGTTACGTTCGACATCGGATACAGACAACACACAAAATCAACGTCGCGTTGCGTCGTGAAATCAATGATCGCAAACGAGCGGAAGAGGAGTCTCAGACGAATTTTCTGCAACTAACTCGCGTCTCTCGCGCGGCTAGCATGGGAGAGCTGACCACATCGATTGCACACGAAGTGAAACAGCCTCTTTTCGCAATCGTCAGCAACGCGCAAACGGCTCAGCGGTTGCTTGACCGCGAGCAACCGGATGTCAATGAAGTCCGCGAGGCTTTGATCGATATCTCCAGTGATGGTAATCGTGCCGCCGACATCATTGATCGGGTGCGTTCGCTGGTGAAAAAGGAACACTGTCCCTGCGTCCTGTTGCACTTAGACGAGGTGGCACGTGAGGCAATTCGGTTGGTTGAACCCGAGATTTGTCGACGAGGATTGGTCATCGATACCCAATTTGCAAACCATCTTCCGGCGATTTATGGGGATTCGATTGAGCTGCAGCAAGTCATCCTTAACTTGCTGATCAATGCGGCTCAAGCGATCGACCCGCTTGCATCCGATTCCGATCGGCTGACGATCAGCATCGCTGCCGGCGACGATGCCGTCGAACTTGCGGTCAAGGATCATGGTAAAGGATTCGCAGAGGGGCAAGTCGACCGACTGTTTGAACCGTTCTACACCACCAAGCCTGATGGCACCGGGATGGGGCTTGCCATCAATCGTACGATCATCCAGGCACATGGCGGACGGATCTGGGCCGAGAAAAATAGTGATCACGGAATGACGTTTCGATTTACTTTGCCTACGCCTCAGGAGATTGCGTCATGAGCGTCCCCAACGCTACTGTGTACGTGATTGACGATGATGCATCGATCCGTAAAGCAATGACACGAATGTTTAAGTCGCTTGATTTGCAAGTCCTTACCTTTGAAAACGCCGACGAATTCTTGCACTACCCGCGACCGGATCAGGCAGGTTGTCTGATCTTGGACGTCTATATGCCCGGGCTCAGTGGCATTCAGCTTCAGCAGCAGTTAGTGGCCAGCGATTTTGATCTGCCAATCGTCTTCATTACCGGCGAAGGCGACATCCCGATGACCGTCCAAGCGATCCAGGCCGGTGCGATTGATTTCCTGCCCAAACCCGTTGATGATCAAAAACTGATCGATACCGTGCAACATGCGATTGATCGCAACGCGCGTGAGCGAACCGAGCTTGTCCAACGGCGTGAATTCCGCGATCGATTCGATTCACTCTCGAAACGAGAAAACGATGTCATCATGCTCGTGATTTGTGGGCTGCTGAACAAGCAAATCGCCAGACGGTTGGGAATCACCGAAAATACCGTCAAAGTCCATCGGGGCCGCGCGATGGCAAAAACAGAAGTCGATTCGGTTGCGGAATTGGTGCGGCTTTGCGAACACGCCGGTATCGCACCGGGTGAGGATTGATCGCAAGCGGGTGATCGCACGCCGCGGAGAGCACGACAATCCTCTTTGAAAAACAAAATGCGGGGGTGAAACACCCAATGCCATCTGCTTTCGTCCTAACCCGGTGGCTTTTACAGCGGAGTGGCGCGCGTGCGCCCGGTAAATGACGAACGTTTTGTTCGCTGGAACCGAGCGGCTTGCGCCGCGGACGCTTCCTACACTCGATGGCGTTGGACGCTACCAATATAGATGGAGGACACAGCGTAGATGGAGGACACAGCATAGATGGAGGACACAGGGGCAACCGCAGCCAATAACACTAAAGTCTAATTTCGCTTGAATCAGTTGGCCTCTATGGTGAGTATCAGAGGACGAATAACACGCTGGTGGCCTGGATACAAACGTACGCATGCTAGAAAAAAAATACACGCATGGACGAGCCCCTCCGAATTTCGATTGTGGATGATGACGCATCGGTGCGTCGAGCTTTGGACCGGCTCTGCAGATCCGCAGGATACATTGTGCTGGCGTATGAATCCGCGGAAGCATTCTTGGAATTCGCAGTTGATCCAATTGACTGCTTGATCCTGGATGTCCATCTGCCGGGGCTCAGCGGATTGCAGCTACAACAGCATTTGCATGACCTTGGTAAACACATCCCAATCGTGTTTGTCACCGCGTTTGAAGATGATTCAACGCGGCGTCAAGCGATTGCAATGGGGGCGTTAGCTTTCTTGCAAAAACCACTCGACAACGAGCAGCTACTCGATGTCATTGAAACGACGTGCCGTCATAGCGGATGATGGAACCATTTGCATTTCCAGGACTTTGATGATCAAAGTCAATCATTGATTGAAACACTTTAAAAAAGGGGGCCGCCCGCGTACCGAAGATCACGCTGTGGCGAGTATCCACGAGTGGATTGTTGAGTTGAAATCGTAAAACACGCATCAAGGGGACAGTTATGAAAGTTCTTACACCGACCTTGGCACTAAGTGGAATTTTAGTAATCTCCACGGTTCTGGCCCAAGAACCAAACAATGAACTGCCGAATCAACGCGAGCGTCCAAATGCCGGAGAGCGTCCCAATCTACGCGAGCGTCCAAATGCAAACGCATTTGAACGTGGGCCGGCGAGAGAAGGAGAGAGGGGCAATCGGATGAACTCGCCCGAGATTCATCATCATTACTATCACCCAGCCGGCGGTCGCGGTTATGGCACCAACTATGGCTATGGATCGGGCTACCTGTCACGAGGTTTCTCAGGAGGGTTAGCCAGTGGGATCGGCGAAGAACGCGAAGACACTGCCCAAGCCGCCAATACGTATGCAGAAACAGCACATTTGGTACAGGAAAAATAATTATGCAGTGAACAGTTACTATGCCAATCGTGAAGCACGTGACCGATACGTCGCCGCTCATCGCGAGGCGCCACCGACGGAGCAGGAATTGGAAGCGTTTGGAAAGTCGGCGGAACCAGGGCGTCTTTCCAATGCCCAGTTTGATCGTTCCACCAATGTGATTCATTGGCCTGGTTTGCTGCGTGATTCTGATTTCACCAGCGATCGTCAAACGCTGGATCGTCTTTTCCACGACCGGACGCCTGACGACAGTGGTTCGATGTCCGCTAGCTATGGCCAGATTCAAAAGGCTTGTGACTCGATGATGCAAACGCTGGGAAAAAAAGATCGTATTGAGCATATGCCAACGGTGACGTTCATTGGTGTTGAGCACTTTATCAAGAGTTTGGCCTACGAAGGCAGTTTCGCCGTCAAGTAGACGATGCAGCATTCATTCGGTTTTCATGGCTGACCGTGGTCTGACGGCCACGGCAGCGGCCGTATTAGGTGATCGCCTCCGGAGTAACCGGCTTCTGGTCGCGAGGCCTTGCTCCAATCCGCTTTGGAAACCAATCGGAAAACGCCATAACAAATGGCTAACGGCGTTTCCCAATCAAGGCAAACGTTTCGCGATCAAGGCAAACGTTTCGCGATCAAGGCAAAATGGTGTAGCCCTACGCGGAGCTGGCGTTAATCTTCTTGCTGCGTGGGGTATTCCGTTCGCGTGACTTTGAAACTTGCCACCCCTAACAGCGTGATTGTAAAGGCGAATAGCACCAACAGATGCGTTTCCGCCGGTTCGGCTCCGAACACGTTCTCGGCACGACTGCGAGCTTCTTCCCACCCCATCCACTGAGCCAATAAGCCCCGCAGTCGATAGTTGATCGTGAATTTGTTGATCAGCGCCGGCACAAACGAAACACCGTACTCAATCGCCAAGGTGTAAAAGACGGCGCTGACCATCGTGCGTTTGTAAAAAATCACTCCGATCAAGATGTACAGGGCGGCATGAGCAAAGCACGATAGCACCGCCAAAACACACATCACCCACCACATTTGGAATCCTGCAGCGGGCCCGATGATCCATACACACAGCGTGATCGCCGTGAGGGCGGCCGACAGTGTCCATACCACTGCGGTCAAATATTTTCCCAGCAATACCATGGAACGTCCCGACCGCCGCATCGCCAAGTAGATCCATGTTTGGCCTTCAAGCTCGGTGCTGATCGCGGGTGTGGCCCACAATAATAGTCCCAATAAACAGACGACTTCGGGGACGAGAAAGTAGAGCGTGATCCCCCACGGTTCGATGGGGTCGCTCGGCGCGACCGTGCGCAACGTGCGCAACGTGGCAATCAAGGCGACGGGAAACGCAACCAAAAGAAACCACATCGCAATGCGGCCAATCGTCAGCGATCGGCCGAGCTCGAACCGCATCACGTCCAGTGGCAATGTTGCTATCACGCTGATTCTCCGCGGTGATGTTTCAATAACGACGCAAACAAGGCGGCCAAGTTGCCGTCGGCGGTCTGCAATTGATCGATTTGCAGCCCATCCGCAGCAATCCAGTCAGCGATATGCTCGTAAAACTGACTTGGGTCCCGCAGTGCAATTCGCAATTCGCTTCGCTGATGAGTCAACTGCAACGAATTCACCCAAGGCATGTCCACCAAATGGTGAATCAATTGCGGTGCATCTCGCCCAATCACGCGGACTTCCTGGGGCGTGTCCGATAGAATCGACTCGATCTCGTCGGCGGTTCCCGAGGCTAGCAATCGGCCTCCGAAAATCAACAAAAACGACGACGTCACCGCCTCGATCTCTTGCAACACATGGCTGGCGAACAGCAGACCTTTGCCCTGCTGTGTCCACTGCTTCAACAGCGTCGTCATGTCATCGCGGCCGACCGGGTCCAACCCATTGTAGGGTTCGTCCAAGATTAACAAATCGGGATGGTGAGCGATCGCTTGGGCAATTTTTGTGCGTTGCCGCATCCCCAACGAATAGGTGCCAATCGGGCGATCCATGGCGGAGGACATGCCCACCAGGCCTAAAGCAGCCTCGGCCATCGATTCGCTCTGGCGACGTGAATAGCCGTGCAAGCGAACCAGATACGTCACCCAAGACCTTGCGGAAATATTGGGGTACAAGATGTCGGTCGCCGGGCACAACCCAATGCGTGAAAGCATTTCTCGATGCTGAAATGGATCCTTGCCAAATACGGAAACGCTTCCAAGCGTTGGTCGCAGATGCCCAATCAACAAGTTGATCAGCGTCGTTTTTCCAGAGCCATTAGGGCCAACCAAACCGTATGCTCCGGTTGGAAGTGTCAGGGTCAAGTCGTTGACACCGATGACATGCCCATACAATTTAGTGGTGTTGTTGAGTTCGATCATCGCTTCATTAAACACTTAGTCTCGAGATCAAACGACGGCGAACCACCCAGAATCCGATGACTGTAATCGAAACGAGCACGACCATCGAAGGGACGACGCTGGCCGATGTCGGATCAAGATCAAACACCCAAGCTTCGACTTTGCCCAACGTATGATACGGCGACAATAGTCGCCAGCGGTCCACATCAATCCCGAGCGCCTCGTAATCGATCCGTCCACGTCGTAGCGATCGCCGTGGACGTTGACCGACCATCGCCGAATAGGTCAGTATTTGATAAGCCACAAATCCCATCGCCCACGTTGCGAACCAGGCAAATGTGGCGTAGCGGCTTTCACTTGTCAGTGATGAATAGCCCACCGCGAGCGCCGTGGTCGGAATCATCAACACCCCCGACGCCGCGATGATTCGCAGCGGAATGTCCCATGTTTGCCAAACCACCGACAAATCGGGCGACAACAACACGCCAACACAGTACAGCATGAAGGCTGGGACAGTGACGATCATGGAAAGCAAAAACCAAATCACTGCCGATTTTCCAACAATGTATTCAGTCGGTGATAGCGGCCGCGAGAAATAAAGCAGATAGGCTTTGGTTCTCAAGTCGTATGAGACCAACATCGGCGCGATCAACCCGATCAACAACACCATGGCGAATAATTGTGGGTAGCGAAAAAACGCCAAGATCAGCGTCGACCAAACTTCATGCCTTGCCGCATCGGGATCCGAGACCACCAGCGTGGCTAGTTCCGGTTGTTGCAGCGGCCCTCGTAGCAAGGTAAAGACAAATTGCTTCATCTCGGGGCTGGTCGACGAATATTCAAAGGCAAAGATGCCAAACGCGGGAAGCATCACGGGCAACCATGCGAACACCAACATCATTCGCAACCACTTGCGACGCCAAATCAGCGAGATGCCGCTACGAGCAACCACGATGGGGCGCAAGATCCGTGCAACACGTCGGCCGTTCCAGCCGCGATACCCAAGGTCATTGACCGGCACTGAACGACTCCACGGGTGCATCGGATGGCAGCGAGTCGCGGCCTTTTGCCACGTCCATAAAGATTTTGTCGAGCGAGTTGAGGGCGGGCTGCAAGCGGCGAATCGACGTTTGTGTCTCTGCGGCCCAGCCCCAAAGTCGTGCCGTGTCGGTTGCTTCGATCCCCTCGATTCGCAACGAACCATCCTCGTTTTGCAAGACTCGGCATCCCGCCTCGGTGGCCTTGGCGGCTAGTCCCGATGAATCGCCAAGCGTGGTGACGTGCAGCGTGGGCGAACTTGGACGACTCAGGTTTTCCAGTGAATCGACGATGCGGACAGTGCCGCCCACCAAAATGATGACGTTGTCGCAAACTGCACGCACGTCGGGCAAGATGTGAGTCGACAAGATCACCGATTTGCCGTGTCGCAGCGCCAACGTGCGAATCCGATTGAGCATCGACGCTCGTTGATCGGGATCCAAACCGGTTGTCGGTTCATCCAAAATCATCAGCGGCGGGTCATGCACGAGTGCTTGAGCAAACTTTAGTTTTTGACGCATGCCGGTCGAATACGACTGGATCTCGCGGTACCGCTCTTCGCCAAAGTCGCAAAAATCCATCATCTCATGAGCCCGCCGCAACGCTTCGGTGCCCGACAGACCTGACAAGCGAGCCATCAATGCCACCGATTCGACACCGACCAATCCGGTGATGTAACAATCGTCTTCGGGCAGATAGCCTACCGAGTCACGGATGCGTCGCACGTCGCCGGGCCACGCATGTCCCAACACTTGCCCCGACCCTGATTGCGTTTTCACGAGTCCCAGAAGCGCTTTGATCAACGTGCTTTTGCCCGAACCGTTTGGTCCTAACAACCCCGTAATGCCCGCTGCCACGGTCAACGAAACGTCGCGCAGCGCAGGCACACCTCGATAGAGTTTCGTTACGCCTTCGACTTGTACGACCACGTCAATAATTCCGCTCCCACGTAGTGGTTGATGAAACAAGCGTGTATTGTAACGGTTGTCATGTCGCGATGGTTCGGCAACCCGTCGCTTGATTCCATCATCAAGGAACAAACGAATGTAAATATTTTCTACAATCGCCACTCTGTTTTTTGTAAGTGGACTGATTTTCGTCTACGGATGTGGGAGCCAACCCGAGGTGGGGCTGAGTAAAGTCGATGCCGATGCGCCGACTGAATTCACCGAGACCGAATCGGGATTGAAGTATCGCATCTTGCGAAAAAGTGATGGCCCGAAACCATCGGCGACCGACCGTGTGACGGTGGACTACACCGGCTGGCTCGACAACGGGACCGAGTTCGATAGTTCGTACGCTCGACGCCAACCCGCCACGTTCGGTCTAAACGAAGTCGTTCCGGGTTGGACCGAAGGACTGCAATTGGTGGGCGAGGGAGGCATGATCGAGCTGGAGATCCCTTACCAGCTCGGCTACGGAGCTCAGGGGAGCCCCGGCAGCATCCCGCCGTATGCGACGCTGCACTTTAAAGTCGAGCTTCACGAGATCCAATAGCGAGCGGATTCAATCGAGTATCGATGGGAAATGCGAGTTACTTCGTACCCGTAGATCGATCGTTGATTTAGTGAGCCGTGACGCGTCAGCGATCTGAAGCATTTTCTAGTAGCTACCTTCGCCAGAAGGTGGTGATTCACGTTTACGCGGCAACCAGCCACGCTCTGGCGAGTCCTCATTCCGCTTCGCGGCACCCTAAATAATGAAAACGGCGGTTAGTGTATAATTTACGATGGCTGACGTGTGAGTTGGGTCGCAGATCGTGCTCCACTGGCGTCTAGAGCCCGTTGGCGAGTCT
>NZ_JBFHFD010000145.1:0-15545 GCF_041583735.1 Novipirellula sp. | reverse complement strand
CTCTTTGAACACCCGAGTCATGCCTGAAAAAATCCCGGGGGTTCGGGGGCTGGCCCCTGAGCACGCGGGATGCAGCACCTAACAACTATCAAAAAGTTGTCTCACTGTCGTTGACACATTCCGCCGAGCGAAGCACGGGAGAGGTCGGACGGGCCCCTCAAGGCCTCGTCCGGGTGAGGGCCGCGGTGGGCATCCTTGAAGCATGGTTCGATTGAGATTGCTCGGACAGCCCTCACCCGAGCATTCGCTGAAGGCTCTGCTCGACCTCTCCCAAACAAGTTTGGGAGAGGTGACATACCGCATGTCCCTCGCCTGAGCGAAGTTTGAGAGAGGTGACTCCGCTACGTCAATTATCGCTGCGATAGTCCTACGGGGTTCCAACACAGTACAGCGACTGGTTACTGCGTAGATACAGCTTGCCTTCGCTTACGGCGGGCGAAGCATTGAAGTCGGTGTCATCGCCAGCGAACTTGTTTTGCGAGACCGGTTTAAATTCGTCACTCGGAGCGTAAACAATCGTTCCGCTGCGGCGAGTCACGACGTAAATGTTCTTGCCGATCAACACCGGTGACGCGTAGACGGGGCGACCGCTTTCTAGATTATCCACTCGTGATTTGTAGATCACTTCTCCGTCTTTGGCCGATGTACAGTAGGCAATGCCTCGATCATCGATCCAATACAAACGTCCTTCCTGCAACAGCGGTGTGGCAACATAGGAACTGGAACGATTTGTCCACTGAACATGCGAGTCGGTGACGTCGTCCTTGCCGCCAAGCTTGACGGCGATACTGCCCGAGGCTCGATAGCCGCCAAAACTGTAGACCGTGTCACCATCGACAATCACCGACGGCGTGACGTTGCCGGTCATCGGCGACTCACAATACCACCGCAGTTTTCCCGTCCGAGGATTCATCGACCAAATCTCGCCAGGAACGCTGATCACCAACTCCGGTTCGCTGTTTGGCAGCGTTACGATACGCGGCGTACCGTAGGTCAGTTCCAACATGTCGGCATCTTGACGCCAGATTTGTTTGCCCGTGGCTTTGTCCAACGCGATGATCGCTCGCGACTCTTCGGCCGCGTTCACGATGACGCTGTTTTCAAACAGCACAAGACTCGATGCGGATCCCCATTGGCGATTGCTCGATCCTTTGCCGACATCGAAGCTCCAATTTTTCTTGCCATCTAGACTGATCGAATGCACGCCTCCTTTGCCGAGGAAAACGTAAACGTTTTCGCCGTCGGTCACTGGGGTGTTACTGGCGTACCCATGTTCGGTGATGTAGCCCTGGTATCGGTCTTCGCGATAATCGATCGAAAAATCGACAGCCCAATTCTGCTGGCCATTTGTTTTGTCGAAACTGATGACTTGACGTTTCGCTTCCGACCCGCTGACGTAACACGTGACAATCACTTGGTCGCCCACGACGATCGGACTCGACGAACCGGATCCGGGCAGACCGACTTTCCAAAGCAGGTTCTCGGTTTCGCTCCAGGTCGTTGGCACCGTATCGGACGACCGGGCTTGTCCGCCAGGCCCCAGGAACTCAGGCCAAGCCGCATTGCCGACGCTCGCGGTCAGGACCCATGTAACAACGGTAAGAAGGGAGCAGATTTGCATGGCAACAGCTTAGGCTAATGGTCTTGTGACGCGAAGAGATCGGAAATAAAGGCGGATCGAGTTCAATTAAATGGATGAGAATAAAGAGAAACATCAGCGAATAGGGCGACCGTGATTTTCACGATCCGGGAACCACTCGCTGGATCGACTACGTTAATATGCGTAAGATCTGTCAGTAGCGCCCCCTGATACCGGAAAAAATCTCGAGAATCCTCCCACCAACCACTGAGAAACCAATGATAAGACATCACCGATGGATTGCCGCTTCCGCCATCTTGCTAATGGGCACCTGTGTCGTTGTTTATTCACAGCGTCCGGGCGGTCGGCCTGGTCGCGCACCCGTGGTCGACGAACCGTTCGTCGGAATCGTCACGTCCGAAGGTATCCAACGTGACCTGTTTTCAATCAAGTCCACTGGCGTGTCCACCGCGCCGGTTCGCGAGGCGGCCGACGCATTCTTGGCCGGATTGAATGACGATCAACGCAAACGGACGGTCTTTTCCGTGGACGATTCCGAGTGGCGTCAGTGGGACAACCGGCACCGATCGCCACGCCAAGGCGTTGGCTTTGACGAAATGTCCGAAGCGCAGCGAAAGCTGGCTTTTGAAATGATTGGGCAAAGTCTGAGTGCCAAGGGGCTCAAGAAAACCAAAGACATCATGAAGCTCAACGGCACGCTGGCCGAACTCGCCAACAACTTTGACGAATACGGAGAGTGGCTGTACTGGGTCACGATCATGGGCGAACCCTCCAAGACCGAACCGTGGGGTTGGCAACTCGACGGACACCACCTCGTCATCAACTATTTCGTGTTGGGCGACCAAGTCGTGATGAGCCCCGTCTTCATGGGCTCGGAACCGATCGAAGCCAAGGGCGGAAAATTCAAAGGCACGATCGTCATGCAAGACGAACAGAACAAGGGCCTTGAGTTCATTCAGAGTTTGACGGACGACCAGCGGTCCAAGGCGATCGTGATGCAGAACAAGGATGGCAACAATAATCTAACCGAAGCGTACAAGGACAACGTCGTCCTTGATTACGCCGGCATCGCTGGATCAGAACTCAGCGACCAGCAGAAGAGCGGGCTACTCAATTTGATCGAAGAATACGTCGGCAACATGCGTCCAGGTCACGCAAAGGTTCGCATGTCGGAGGTCGAAGAGCACCTTGATGAAACCTACTTTGCCTGGATTGGCGGAACGACCGACCAGAGCGTTTACTACTATCGAGTCCACAGCCCGGTGATCTTGATCGAGTTCGACCATCAGCGACGAGTAGCCCCATTTCGTACCGCCGAGCCTACACGCGACCACATTCACGCCGTGATCCGCACGCCCAACGGAAACGACTACGGCAAAGACCTGCTGCGTCAACACTACCATGACCACGACCACTCGCACCCACACTCTCATTGATCGATGAGGGCACCCGGTGCTATACGAGAGCGTCCGGCTCAGGCCAGAGGCCGATACACCCGCTGCCGTGGCCGCAAGGCCACGGCGTGAAGTAATTGAGCGGCATAGCACTTAGACGCGAACATTTCCCTGCTGTTAATCTTTCTGTCGTTACATCCGGTGCAGAGAAATGTTGTGTACCGCGACGACGCTTGGCCAACGATAAACGTAGCGCGTAGCGAGTCCCACGATTGCCGTTCGGTCGTAGGCATGCTGACGGGTTTACAGGAAAATGTGGGACAGGAAGATAAGACGATGGTGGGTACCCGTGACCCGAGCCCCCGCGTTCGTCGCTTCCCCCATTTTCTAACCTTTCATCTTTTAACCTTTCTTCACCTACCAAGTGCGAGACATTGGTGTTGAATGAAGCGGCATTGCCATTGGGCTCAAACATTTTTCTGCCCTCCTCCATTTTCCTGCCCAACCTTGGGTTGCATGGAGTGACGTTTGTCATCAATTTGCGCCTTTGCAGCGACTGAGCGACAAGTTGAAACGGTGAGCTCGGATCACCGTAAGATCGACCGTTCAGTTCACTTGCTTTTAATCTTTCTGTCGCACCCATCTTTCTGTCCTCACATCCGGTGCAGGGAAATCGAAACTTGACAGTAAACGGTATACGTTGCGCGTAGCGAGTCCCACGAATTCCGTTCAGTCGCAGGCATGCTGACGAGTTTACAGGAAAATGTGGGACAGGAAGATAAGACGATGGTGGGTACCCGTGACCCGAGCCCCAACGTTCGTCGTTTCCTCCATTGTCTAACCTTCTATCTTTTAACCTTTCTTCACCTGCCAAGTGCGAGACATTGGTGTTGAGTGAAGCGGCATTGCACTTGGGCTCAAACATTTTCCTGCCCCCTCCATCTTTCTGCCCAACCTTGGGTTGACCGTTGTGACACCTACCATCGATTTGCAACGTTGCAGCGACTGCGGAACAAGTTGAAGCGGTTAGCTTGGATCACCACAAGATCAACGGTTGAGTTTCCCTGTTTTTAATCTTTCTGTCGCACCAATGTTTCTGTCCTTACACCCGGCGCGAACGACGTCATTAGCGGAATACGAGTGTACGGTGTGCGAGGCGATCTTAGCGAGTCTCGAGGGGAGAGGACTCTGCTGAAGGGTAGGCAAAAAAATGATGGACAGAAAAATAAAACGCGGAAGGGGTATCCGTGACCGGAGCGTTCAAACGGTAACAGGGCTTTGTCAGTCTTTGATTTTGAGATAATGGATCTTGCTGAAGATTCTTCCCGACTCGTGAAACGAGGAGCTTTAGCAAGCTCCACTACGGTTGAAACCGCCGATGATCTCTGCCTACCTGCTTACGCCGCCGATCCCGGCGTGATGACACGCGTCTTTGCGGATGATCGGTTGCTACGGACAGCCGCGTCATGGACTCGATAGGGCTTCGATGATCTGCTGCGTCTGGACGACGAACGGATGGTCGCGGTCGGCAGGAGCGATTGCGTTGATGTCTGCGGCGGCGTTTGCGATCGCTTCGCCAGCCGCCTCCTGGTTGCCTTGCAAATTGTGAACTTCCGCAAGCGACCGATACAATAACGCTCGCCAGCACCGATGGGAAAGATTCTCGGGTGCTGCGTTGACTAACGTGGACTGCATCGCCAACGCCTTTTGCAACTGATGATTCGCTTCGTCGAAATCCTTGTCCGTTCGCGCCAAGTTGAACATTTTATGACGAATGTGGACTTCCGATACGACGAAGATCGGTGTGTTGGGAAACTGTTGTTGCAAGGTTTGCAGCTCCGCCAGAGCTTCACCGAGCCGTGTTGCCGCTTCGGATCGCTGCAGCCTCGTTTGGACTTCGCGCCGCAAATTCACCGCTGCCAAGGCTTCGACCAACGTGTATCGCACCGTGGTATCGTTGGGCGAAACCTCCAGTTGTTGCCGGAGGATTTCAATGGCGCTCTCAAATCGCGCCCGTTTCGCCGCGGGCCGTTTTTCGATCCGTGATTGTGCCAGCCGAACTCGGGCACGCAGCGTTACGACGGAACTGGTGCTGTTACCAGTTTCGTGCAGCGTATCAAGCAACTCGTCCGCCGTCCTCAGGTGCATCCTACGCTCCCGTGGCGGCTTGTTTCCCTGAGACTCAATCCGCATTCGCTGTGGCGGTGCATCGCCGAGGCCGACGTGAGCACGTGCGACTTGCAGCATCGCTTCGGTGTTGCTCGTGGCAAGTCCACTCGCTGCGGACAAGGCTGATTCAAAGGCTTGTTCGGACTCATCAAACCGGAGCTCCACCGCAAAAACGTCCCCCAGTTCATTCTGCAATCGAGCCATTAAGGATCGGCTCTGCTCATTCGATAAACCCGCGGTCGCGCCGCGGGTCCGGAGCACATCGATGCCATGCTCGAGCGACTCGATCGCGTCGGACGTGTGGCCGAGTTGCCGCTGGATCAACGCCAGCCGGATCGTGGCGCGGATCATTTGCTTGACGATATCGGGCCGGGTTGGCGATTGCTGAGAGAGTCGTTCGTAGAGTGGTTGGATGCTTTGCAGAACGTCCGCCGTATGCGGCGACGGATTCAGCGAGTAGGTGGTCGCGGCGGTTTCGTCGAAACCGACATCGCTGATGCTAGACGCCGGCACCGAAACCATGTCGACAACCCCGTCAAGCGATTGAAGCGCGAGGTCCACCGTTTGCTCGGATTGACGCAGCGCGGTGTTAGTCCGCCGATTCGCTGCGTAGGTCATCCACCAACCGCCGGTCGACGCCAGCGTTGCGAGTACGAGCGAAGCGGCGGCGACCGTCGTGGCCGTCGCCATCTTCGGGTTTCGCCGACACCAGCGAAACAATCGTGCTGCGGCGGAAGTGCGGCGTGCGTGGATCGGTTCGTCGGCCAGATAGCGATCCAAATCATCTCGCAGCTCCGCCGCCGTTTGATAACGATGCGCCGGTTCATGACTGATCGCTTTGTCGTTGATGGTTTGCAGGTCAAGCGGGATGTCGCCGCGTAGGCTACTGAGTGGCTTGATGCGATGCTGGAGAACCGATTCCATCAATAGGTGCGGGTCGGATTCGCTGAAGGCGGGAACGCCGGCGACCATTTCATAGAGCGTCAAACCGAGTGCATAGATATCACAACGCGCGTCGGATTGGCCGCGGAATCGTTCCGGTGCCATGTATCGCGGACTGCCACTGAGCGCGCGAGTCATAGTGGGATCATCGCGTGTGTTTCGAGCGAGTCCGAAATCGGTGACTTGTGCGGTCCCGTTTTCGTCGATCAAGACGTTGGCAGGTTTGATGTCGCGATGCAAGACTCCGTTGGCGTGGGAATAGGCCAATGCGTCTGCGATTTGCCGACCGATTTGCGCGGTCTCTCGAAAGCCGAACGCCTCGGTTCCACTCGCGGCGATCCGTTTGTCGATCGATTCGCCTCGAACCAATTGCATCACCAAGTAATGCGTGCCATCGGTTTCTCCGGTCCCAAAGATGGGCACGATGTTCGAGTGATGCATGGCGGCCGCGGTCATGGCTTCGTGTTGGAACCGCGCGAGTGCCTCGTCGTCGAGCAAGCTCTGCTTGGGCAACACCTTGATGGCAACTGTCCGCGTCAGCGACTCTTGCATCGCCTCGTACACAATCCCCATACCACCGCGACCGATTTCGCGAACAAGTCGAAAGTCACCAAGCTGCTCGATCAATCGGCCCGCCAGCGTCGCGCTGCCGTCTTGCTCGGCTTGCTCGTCCACTTTGACCTTTTCGACCGACAACGCGAGCGGAAAGACGCGGCGAATCGGCTCGCTCAATTCCGGATGGCGGATCGCGTACTCTTCGATCGTGGGGCGATCGCCGTTTCGATATCGGGCAATGAAATCGCTGGCCAACACATCGACGATGGCATAGATGTCGTTGTCGTCGTCGCAGTTATCAGGATCGGCGATTTCGGAATGGATCATACGAGCATCAGTTTCCGCCGCCACGGCGACCTTGCGTGGGACGGTTTTTCATTTCGAGGTTTTCGGATCCAGGTTGAAGTCGGTTGCGGCGAAACTGTGACGCCAGCACCAAACGTTCACTCTGGTCCAGCGTACCATTTTTGTCTGCATCAGCGATCGCAAATGCATCGTGCATGTGCTCGGGCAGTTCCGATAGGCTGAGCAACCCGTCGGTGTTGACGTCAAACGCCAAGATTTGGTTTGCAAATGCTTCGTCACTTTGAGCGGAATCACCGCCGCGTCCGCCACTGCCGCCATCTGGTCCTCCCTGCCCACGACCACCAGGACCTTGTTGTCCGGGACCACCTTGGCGTCCACCAGGCCCGCCCGCGCCGCCTCTCTCGCCACCACGCTGGCCGGCGGGACCGCCCGGGGCACCAGGACCATTTGGTCGCAATTCTTCGGCGGTCAAACGTCCATCCCGATTTCGGTCTAGCTTGCGCAACGCGACTGCGGCGGCATCAATTTCGGCAGCCGATAGTTCGCCATCGTTGTCCGCATCAAAAATCCGCAACAGTGGCGGCGTCTGCTGTGTCCCGCCTTGTGGTCCCCGCATGCCTCCGCCTGATTGCCCCCCACGACCGCCGCGTCCACCCGGTGTTTGAGCCAGAGCAAGCGAATTACCGAGAGAAAGCAGCATCGCGCAGGAGACGGAAAGCAGTACAAATCGTTTCATCATTGAGTCCGGGGAAGTGGAGTATTGCGAGCGGGATAATACAGTGAACCCCACGACGCCGGAATTTCTACAGGTAATCTGCACTGCTTTCTTCATTTTGCGGGGCCAATACTCTTGGCGAGTTTCGCTACTGATAAGTTGAGATGAAAAACCAAGCAGCCATCACATCCGTTCCAGCACGTTTCTTAGACGTTCTAGCGCCCGGACGTAGCGAATGCTGGCTGCCTTGGGGGAAATCCCCAGCTCGATCGCAACCTCTTGATTGGTCAATTCTTCGAAGTGGCGAAGCGCGACCACTTCGCGGTCGATCTCGTTCATTGTCTCGAGCGAATTTCTCACTTCCGCGATCAATTCCTTTTTCACCGCCGCTTGACTGGGCGAAGTCAAATGGGCGACGAATCGCTGCGAAAGGCACGCGGATGTTTTCCCCCAATCGCTGCCGAAACTCGCCCCCGACTCTCGCAATGTCGATCTGGATTCGGTGGCCAGATGACGACGATGGACGCGGCTGAGTGTCTGTTGAGCAACGAGCCGTAGCCACAGGAAAAACGACGGAAAATCACCGCTGAGGAAATGCGACAGCCTCTTTTCCGCATCCAAGTAAACTTCCTGAACCACGTCGTCGGCGTCGACGCGAGCACGAACTTGGTCGTTCAAACGGAAGTGAATGATTTGCCACAGACGCTCGCGATGGAGCGCAAACGCATCGGAAAAATGCGTCACCTCTCCGCGTCGCAACGACTGCTCTAAATCTTCAATCACAAAATCTCAACAAAGCGAGTAGATTGGCTGGGATAATCGGGTTTTAAGCTGGTAGAGCGAAGGCTCGGTAGCCGCTTGGGCCAACACTGTGAAGCATTTTCTGGTAGCGGAACTCGTCAAGAGTTTCGGCGAGACATACGTCAATCAAACGAAAGTCTTGACGACTTCCGCTACGCAAAATTAGTGGTGACTCACAATGTCGCGGCAACCATCGACGCTCTGGCGAGCGTCGCTACAAAACGCAACAGTAAGAACCAATCCCACGTCTCTCAACAGCGAAAATCCAATGGCACTTCCAATTCTAACCCCGCCCCGACGAAAAGCGACCGTTGGAAAACGGCTCGGCCTTGGTCAACACCTACTCGTTGCGTTCGTTGGCTTCGTGATCGCTTGGCAGTCGTCCGTCGTGATGGCTCAGCACAATGTCGTCGTCCTGTTGGCCGATGATCTCGGGTGGGGCGATGTGGGCTTTCATGGGGGCACGGCTGAGACCCCGAACATCGACCAATTGGCGGCCGAAGGGGTCCAGCTGGATCGCTTTTACGCCTATCCCGCATGCAGCCCCGCGCGGGCCGCGATGTTGACCGGGCGTTTCCCGCACCGCTACGGAATCACCGGGCCGGTCCGTGATCGCGACGCGGGGCTGCCCGTCGACGAACGACTGATCACCGCCGATTTTAAAGCTGCCGGCTACCAAACCAGCTTGATTGGCAAATGGCATTTGGGCGGTTCCAACCAACCCGGTGCTCATCCGAACCAGCGTGGGTTTGATCATTTCTACGGATTCATGGATGCATCGGTCGACTATTTCCAGCACACCACGGGTCGAGGGAAACTCGATTGGCAACGCAACGGGAAAACGGTCAACGAACAAGGCTACGCCACCGATCTGCTTTCGGAAGAAGCTGCCCAGCAGATCCGGTCACGCGATAAACGCAAACCGTTTTGCATGGTCGTCTCGTTCAGCGCCCCGCACAATCCATTCCAAGCACCCGAGCATCTGATCGCGAAATATCAAGGACGTTTGAATCAGCGCGACGCCACCTACGCAGCCATGATCGACTCGTTGGATCAAGGCGTCGGTCGGATTCTGAAAGCGATCGACGACCAAACGATTCGCGACGAAACGATTGTCGTTTTCGCGTCCGACAACGGAGCGGTTCGAATCGGAACCAACGCCCCGTTTCGGGGTCAGAAACGAGAGGTCCTCGAAGGAGGCATCCATGTCCCGTGCATCATTCGATTGCCGGGCGTGTTGAGGCCGGGAACCCAAAGCAAGCAGCTCTTTGCAATCCACGACCTGCTGCCGACGCTGGCTGCCGCGACCAATGTGAAGCTGCAAAACCAAAAGCCGCTGGACGGAGTGAATCTGTGGGCGAGTCTCAAAAACGGAACACAAGTCGATCGCACCGTTGTCGTCGCTGAAAACGACCACGCGATCATTCGCGGCGATTGGAAACTCATCCAACCCACCAGCGGTGCGATTGAACTGTACAACCTTCGCTCCGATACCGCGGAATCAACCAATCTAGCCAGTCGTCAGGGGAAGGTTGCCGCAGATTTGCTAGACCAATTGACGCTGTTTCAACAGCATGTTCGCAACGATGAACCGGCGGCGTCCAATGGCGAGTTGCATGTCGCCGAGAATAACAACACGGAAACCAATGCCACCATCACTTTGCCGCAAGAAGGTGAATTGCTCGCTCGTGCAGAACTGCGTGGTGATGCGGCCTATGGCGTGCTAGGCAATCGTCACGTCGAATCCAACGGCTCGGGCGTGCGGCTGTTTTCGGCCGAAGACCGAAACGGCGATGGCGTGATCGCGGGTGAAGCGACGTTGGAATCCTCGCAAGTCACAGCCGACCAACGCTGGTACCGTTTCTATATCTCGGGGCTCGCCCAAGACAATTTCCAAGTCGATCAAGACGACTTGTACTTGAAGGTCGAATTCCTGCAGAAAAACGGCGACTCGTTGGATCTGATCAAAGAATGCATTTACCCGCAGGTGTTGCGTGAACGAAAGGATTTTCGAGACGAAGCCACTAACGAAAGTCTTGGCCACGCGACGTGGCGAACTTACGCCATGGATTTCCGCACTCCGTTCGCCGAAGTCGATTCGCTCAAGCTAAGCGTTGGTTTTGCCTCCGGCAAAGGTGAAGGCAAACGCACCGAGTTCTGGATCAATTCAATGAATCTCGAACCGATCGATGCACCGGCGAGCTACCAACCGGCCAAAGCGACGGCCGACGAATTTCCGCAACCCGATCCAAAATCACTGGTGTCACTTGGTGGACGATGGTACTTCGATCCCAAAGGGGGCGATCGCACGGTGCCAAAGCAATTCGATTACACCAACGACGATCAACTGCTTTATAAAACCGATCAGTTCGTAGCCCCGTTTGCCGGCAACATGAGTTCATGGTTGCGAGCGGGCTACTTGGATTTCGATGGCAACGAAGTGACCAAGGACGTATTCAAACCGTACGCGGTCATCATCAATGTCACGGACACTCACATCGTGATCCGCAGCCGCAACTTGCCCAATCACCCCACCGCGACGTTTCCCGATCGTTGGCGGATGCTCGACGGCAACCCGTCGTACATCAAAGAACAAGCCAACACACACTACTTGCCACTTCAGCCCAAAGTCGATCCCAACGCATTTGCGATGGACGAAAAAAATTCAAACCAAGCACTGCCGATGGGACCGATCGGGGTGGCGACCAATGGGGTGATCTTCTTCAATCCATTCGACCATATCTTTGAAACCGATGCGGTTTGGCGATTAGACCGTTGCTGTGGTCACCCCAGCCCGCAGCAGCAATATCACTATCACAAGTATCCGGTTTGCGTGAAAACGCCATGGAGCGATGAGGGGCACGGACACTCGACCGTCATCGGTTTTGCGTTCGACGGTTTCCCCGTCTACGGACCTTACGAAGCGGCAGGCGTGTTGGCGAAAGACGACCGAGCGAATCCGCTCAACGATTTCAACCTTCACGAAGATGCCGACCGCGGACCTCACTACCACGTCACTCCCGGACGTTATCCGCACATCATCGGCGGCTATTGGGGCGAGCTCGACCCGATGAACGGACGTCGACGAAACGCTACCCGCGGCTAGGCACTGTCTGAGAACGCATCAGAGGCGAAAACCTGGTAGCGGAATTCGTGAAGAATTTCGATTTATCACTGGGTTATGCCATGCTGCCGAAAGTCTTGCCGACTTCCGCTACGGTTTTCAGACAGAGCCTAGAGGCCAATGCCATCTACTTTAATAGCGGTGCAGCGCGAGCCGCCCGGTCAATATCGAACGTTTAACTCGCCGCAACCGCGCGGCTCGCGCCGCTCCGCTATAGAAGGCCCCTATCTCGTGCCAATGTAGACGGCATCGAGCTTCCGCTGCGGGCTCGGCGATTCTCTTTTTGGAAGCGACGTCGAGGACGACCAACTTCGAACCTTGCGGGTTCGAAATCACATCGGTTTTGCTAGCTGGCGAGCCGAATTGGCTTGGTTAATGTCGCAAAACATTAACCTAAGGTCGCAAATCATGATCCTATCGGCAATATAATGGATCATAATGCCCTCTTGGCGCCCGGTCTTTGCGATCCTCGCTTCGTCTCGGCCGTGTCGTCTCGCCACAGGACCTTTAAAGCCGATCCGGCAACCGAGACGCGAATATCCCTCCTGTAAATCCCTCCGTAGAAAGATGAGACCCAAGATGAGACGTTTGAGCCCATGGTTGTTGGGGATGTTCTGTTCCGTCATTTCTTTCAGTCAGAGCCCTACTGTGTTAGCACAAGAATCAAATCAAGTGACCAACGGATTTCGTGAAGACCTCTCGTTTCTGAAGCAGCACACCGACATCATCACGTTGACCAACGGCGAGGCCGCAGTCGCCGTGGCTCCGGCGTATCAGGGACGTGTGATGACCAGCACGGTCGATCGCGAAAACGGAGTCAGCTTTGGTTGGATCAACCGCAAGGTGATCGAGAAAGGATTGCTTTCGGAGGAGGAACGCAAAGGCAAACTCGAAGAACACATCTACATCTTCGGTGGCGAAGAACGATTTTGGCTCGGTCCCGAAGGAGGCCAATTTGCATTGTTCTTCAAACCGGGCAGCAAGTTCGAATTTTCGGATTGGAGGACTCCTGCAGCGATCGACACCGAACCGTTCGAACTCGTCCAACAATCGAGCACGACCGCCAAATTCAAACGAAATTGCAAACTGACTAATTTCAGCGGAACGCAATTCGTGATGGGGATCGAACGATCGGTGCGTCTGCTCGATCAAGCCGCCATTGCCAAGGTTTTAGAAACAGATTCGATCGACGAATCGATCAAGTATGTTGGCTACGAGACCGACAATCGGCTGACCAATCGAGGCGAAAACGCGTGGACGAAGCAGACCGGCATGCCGTCGATTTGGATCTTGGGGATGTACAACCCATCGCCGAAAACAACGATCGTGATCCCTTTCAAACCCGGTGACGCCGCCGAGCTTGGCCCCAAAGTCAACGACACCTATTTTGGAAAAGTGCCGCCGGAATATTTGAAGGTCGATGACGACGTTTTGTTCTTCAAAGGGGATGGCACGCGTCGCGGCAAGATCGGCATCACACCAGAGCGATCATTGGGAATCGCAGGCAGCTACGATGCCGAAGGGCACGTTTTGACGATCGTCACCTACAACGTCCAAGACGCACCCAACGGTTTCGTCAATTCGATGTGGGAAATGCAGAAGGAACCGTTCAAGGGTGACGTCATCAATGCCTACAACGACGGATCGCCTGCTCCCGGCGAACCACCGCTTGGGCCATTCTACGAATTGGAAACCTCGTCACCGGCAGCCGCGTTGAAGCCGGGTGAAACGATGACCCATGTGCAACAAACGTTGCATCTGCAGGGCAGCGAAGACGCATTGGACCCGATTGCCCAACGACTGCTTGGCGTTCATTTGGATGAAATCCGAGTGACTCAGTAGTTCAGCCGTTCTCATCGAAAGAGGCCCTCACCGCATCCCGCATCAACCACGACCTGGAGCTCGCAAGTCAATGAAAAATCAACGATTTCGGCCTTACTTCTCGAGTGCGTCTGTGGTCAACGCAAATGCATTGCGGTGGCGGACCTCGTGGCAATGGACCATGGCGATGTTCATCGTCGCATTTCACGGGCTCACCGCAGCTCCGGCCATTGCCGAGAAGCCGCATGCCGTTCTTGTCGTCGGGACGCTGCACTATTCGCCGGAACTCAGCATGCCGCTGCTTGCCGAGGAACTCGAGCGATTTGGATTTCGCACGACGGTGGTAATGGGCAAAGGCGATCCAGAAAAGAAACGCGACAATGTTCTGCCCGGTATCGAGGCGTTGGCTGATGCTGATTTGGCAATCTTCTTTATGCGTTTTCTGCAGTTGCCTGATGACGAGTGGCAGCCGATCGAAGACTACGTGAAATCGGGCAAACCCATCATCGGGCTGCGGACCGCCAACCATTCTTTCAAATATCCCGCGGCCCATCCGCGGTCCCATTGGAACGACGACTTTGGTCGCCGCGTGCTTGGGACGCCTTACATCGTGCATCAATCCAGCGAGACCGAAATCAGTGTGATCGAAGAATCACGACAGCACCCGATCATGACCAATGTATCAAAGTCGAATTGGACATCGCCGGGGACGCTCTATCTGACGCGTTTCGAAGAGGGTGTCGTTCCGTTGGTCAATGGCAGCGGCAAAGGCCGACGTCGTGAGCTGAAGAAATCGTTTAGTGTCGTCCAGGTTCAAGAGAATGAAACCGATACCGTCGCCTGGGCGTGGCAGAACGAATGGGGCGGAAAGGTATTTGGAACCTCCTTCGGTCATCCCGGTGACTTTGCCGAAGAATCGTTTGTCCGCATGCTGATCAACGCTGCCTGTTGGGCCGTGGATCGACCGCTTCCGCAAGCCGATGAAACGATTTCGACTTGGGAAATCCAGCGACAAGATAAAAAGCCGAAGAAGTAATGCATCTCGATCGAAAAACGCTGACAACCATGATTAGAAAACCTCATTCCATCATCGTGCTTTTGTTTTGGGCCGTGGCCGTTTCGACGGTTTCAGCCGAATCGCCGCTTCCGTCTGAATCGCCCATTCGACCGGGGGATCGTATTGCGATTGTTGGCAACACGTTTGCGGATCAATTGCGAATCCACGGCTATCTTGAAACGATGTTGCTGCAGCGTTGGCCAGACAATCCGGTCTCGATTCGCAACCTGGGTTGGGGTGGCGACATGCTGAACGCGCGTGATCGACCGACCAATTTTCCCGCTGAAGAAGAAACATTGTCGGCACATCGTACCGATGTGATCATCGCCTGTTTTGGGATGGGAGAATCCTTTGCAGGCGAAGAGGGGGTGCAATCGTTTCAAGCCGCCGTCGATGCATGGATCAAATCACTCGAGGGCAAAACGTACAACGGTAAATCTCAAGTGCGTTTGGTCCTGGTGTCGCCGATTGCCAACGAACCGCTTGGAAAATTGACGCCTCGGCACGAGCAACGCGACCGAGAGCTATCGGCATACAGCCAAGCGATGAGCGAAGTGGCCATCGCCGCTCAGGTTCCCTTTGTCGATCTCTATCAAACTTCGCGTTATTTGATGGACGAGCCGATCGGTCCCAATTTCACGACTAACGGCATCCATTTGAATTCGTATGGGTACTGGGCACTGAGTCATTACCTATTCCGTGGCCTCGTCCAAGACGATCTTGCTTCGCCGCAACCACCATGGCGAATCTCCCTCGACGCGGCGGATTTGACGGTACAGGCCAATGGGCTTGCGGTTTCCGATACGGCTCGCACCGACGCGGGATTGACGTTTCGAGCCACCGAGTTGATTGCCCCGACGTTGCCACCACCTACCGACAAAGACCTGCCGCCGCAGCTGCATCATTTTCGTGACTCGCTGACGATCGCCAATCTTGCACCGGGAATCTACGAATTGGCCATCGACAATGTCTCTGTCGTCACCGCTAGCCATGACGATTGGGCTCGCGGCGTCACGATCGACACTTCGCCGGCTCACCAACAGGCCGAAGCATTTCGTGCT
>NZ_JBFHFD010000144.1:0-15687 GCF_041583735.1 Novipirellula sp. | reverse complement strand
TAACTCGGCACACGCCCCATCGGAATTACCGGTGCTGGCGTAATCAAACCGCAGCACGTCAAATCCCACGCTGCACAACTGAACGGCCAATTGCTGCAAATTGCGATAGCCACGTGCATATTCGTGACCGATCGAATGACAGATGACCACCCCACGTCCGAGCGCGTTTTCGCGGGGACGATAATGAACCGCATAGATCGATTGTCCGCCGCTGGAAAAGAACGACGCATGCACGTCGGGCAAGCGGTCTCGCAGGGCACGGATGTCATCGTCGATCGGCGACGTGATGGTTTCCCCAAGCAATTCACGCAGATGCCTTGCCGAGGTCGCAACCGTCGGATTGGCGAAGAAGTCTCGCACGGGCAAATCAATGTCCATGTCGCTGGTCAATCGAGCGACCACTTGCGTGACCAATAACGAGCTACCGCCAAGCAAAAAGAAATCGTCGTGAATTCCGATCTCGGGAACATTCAAAACGTCCTGCCAAAGTTCGACCAATCGTTTTTCCAGATCATCGCGAGGCGGCACGTAGGTTTCATCGCGAGCGACGACGCCTTGGCTGGCCGGTGGCAGCGCGCGTCGATCGATCTTGCCGTTGATCGTGTGCGGAAACGATTCTAGGAACACATAGCGTGCCGGGATCATGTATGCCGGTAACACACTGCGCAGATACGTCGAGATCGCGTTCGCCGAAACGTCATGCTCGCCATGAGCGATATAGGCGACAAGGTATTTTTTGCCGTCCACTTCATCAAAGCTGGCCAGCGACCCGAGTACGCCGGGGGCTTGGTCGATCGCAGCTTCGATTTCGCCGGGTTCAATGCGGTACGATCCCAATTTGATTTGGTGATCGACGCGGCCGGCAAAGTCGATGTTCCCATCGGGCAACCAGCGGGCCAAATCGCCAGTGCGATACACACGCTGTGTCTCGCCGTCGATTTCGACGTTTAAAAACGCTGCTGCGGTCAATTCAGGTCGGTTCAGGTAGCCTAAGGCCAATGCGGGACCGCCAATAAACAAATGTCCCGTTTCACCCTCGCCGACCGGTTTTAAATCGTCGTCTAAAATGTGGGCCGTGTAGCGTTTCAGCGGTTTGCCAATCGGCATATTCGCTGCATCAAACGAATCGTCGGGGATGTAAACGGTCGACGTCACGGTCGCTTCGGTGGGACCGTAGGCGTTACAGAACATCACGTCGTGGTCACATAACGATTGCCATCGTCGATAGTGCTCGACCGAGACTTTTTCGCCCGTCGGGATGATCAATCGCAGCGAACGCGGAACGCGTTCTTTTGACGCGACCATCAAATCGACCCATTGGTGCCAATAAGCCGCGGCGATATGAACGGACGTGATTTTAAAACGATCGATCAGCGTGGACAATTCGTTGCGGTGGTTGGCTCGGTCGCGAGGGCGAACGACAACGCAACTGCCCGACAATAGCGGCGGAAAAATCTCTTCGATCGCGATGTCAAAACAAAGCGTCGAAAATTGCAGCGTGCGATCCGTCTCAGTCAATTGAAAAACTTCGATGTCGGCAAAACAGTAGGTTGCCAACGCCGAATGCTGGATTTGCACCCCTTTGGGTTTCCCGGTCGATCCCGATGTGTACATGATGTACGCCAAATCACTCGGTGCGATCGAGACGTTCGGACACGTCGTCAATCGAACCGCTTCGGATTCGTCGGGGACGCAGTCAACCCAGCTGATTTTTGACGCGGCCGTTGGGTTGTCCGCGTTGTGATCGATCAGCGGAATGCCAATCGAATCGTAGTAACTGCGGTGACCGATGATCGTCGTGATTGCTGCGTCTTCGACCATATAGCGGAGACGTTCCACCGGGTAATCGGGATCCAGCGGAACAAACACGGCCCCCAGTTTCATGATCCCCAGCATCGCTGCGATTGCTTCGGGAGACCGGTCCACGCACAAGCCGACACGGCAACCATGGTGGATTCCCAGCGAGACCAACGTATTGGCGATCCCGTTGGATTGATGTTCGAGATCCCGATACGTCCACTGATCGTCTTCGGAGACAACCGCAACGTGGTTAGGGGTGTGCTGAAGTTGACGGGCCCATAACTCAGGGAACGCAATCAGTGCTTCGATCGTTTGGTTGGATGATTCAAGCATGGGGACGTACGGGGATCAGCATTTGTATTCAGAATGACTCACTGTCTAACAAACGTTCTAATTCACCGTGGTGTGAGTATTGGAAGGACGATATGCGGCACTGGCGACCGCGGCAGCGACTGCGGATTCGAGGATTTGTAGTCCCGCTTGCAGCAATGCGGTTTCGATCGTCAATGCGGGCATCACCTTCAAGACCTGGTCAAATGCGCCGGATCCCTCGATCAACAACCCTTCTTTGAATGCGTTTTGTATCGCTCGGCTCGCCAGATCACCACAACGCAAATCCAGCCCCCAGATTAACCCACGACCGCGAACGTTCATCGCATGATCGGCGTGTTTGGCACAAATCGCTTTCAGTTTCGCTTGCACAATTTGGCGGCGTTCGTCGATTTGATTTTCGAAGCTTGGGTCGGTCCAGTACTCGAGCACGGCGCGGGCCGAGACAAATGCCAAGTTGTTGCCACGGAACGTGCCAGTGTGTTCGCCCGGTTTCCAAGCGTCGATTTCCGGACGGATCAAGACGATCGACATCGGCATGCCGCTACCAATCGACTTTGAAACACATACGATGTCAGGAATGATTCCGGCGTGTTCAAAACTAAAGAATTTTCCGCTTCGACCATTTCCGACTTGGATGTCGTCGACAATCAAGCGAATGTCGTGCTCTTGGCAGAGGGAAGCAATCCGCTGAAGCCAGCGATCGCTGGCAACGTTGATGCCCCCTTCGCCTTGAATGGTTTCAAGGATCACAGCGGCCGGTTTCGGCAGTCCGCTGCTCGGATCGTTAAGCATTTTTTCCAGCAGCAGCGACGTATCGTATTCACCCATGTAGCCATCATATGGCAGATGTGTGACGTTGTTGTGCGAGCCATAAAATTGGCTGTGGTAGAACTGGTTACCCGTTAATGCCAACGCGCCGAGCGAATGACCATGATAGGCATTGGTGAACGCCACGACATGCGAACGCTGGGTCTGCTTGCGAGCAAGTTTGATGGCAGCTTCGACCGCGTTGGTTCCAGTGGGACCGGTGAATTGAACGCGATAATCGAGCCTACGAGGTTTCAGAATGATTCGCTCAAACGCTTCGAGAAAGTCCACTTTGGCGGCGGTCACGGTATCGAGCGAATGTTGGATCCCGTCGGCTTGGATGTACCCGAGCAGCGCCGCTTTGGCTCGCCGATTGTTGTGTCCGTAATTCAGAGACCCCGCACCACAGAAGAAATCGATGAAATCGTTTCCCTCCATGTCGGTAATGGTGGAGCCCACGGCTTTGTTAAACACCGCTGGGAATAGTCGCGCGTAACCACGCACGTTTGATTCGATTTGTACAAGGGGATCCTGCATCGGGAGCGCTTCTTCCTGACCGGGAATTGAAATGGGGCGAACGATGGCGATGGAGCGAATTGCCATCGGGCACACCGTACGAGGCAAGCTTAGGTTTGGCTTAGCTGTCAGTGATCAAGCGGTGTGATTTGAGACACCCTCGATGGTAAAGATCGCCTAACCGCAGCGCTTGCTGCGGGTTATGACGATTGTTCTCGATCGAATCATTGTTGCGGTTCCTGGACGCCGCAAGAGGGGGGCGCTGGGCAATCGCGGGCGGAATGGGGGAGGAAGACACGGTTGAAAAAATTTTCGTGTTTTAGGGGCGGCGTCCGATTCTTGCTAAAATGAGCCTGACGGGCAATCTGCTCCCAACCCACCTTACCCGTGATATCCCGCGATTCGTTCCCTTCCCCCCTCTCCGTTTCGTCCTACCCGACCTTGTTTCTTGAGGGCGGCTCAGCAAATCGTGATCGACTGATCCCCCCCTACCCGCACCCACCCTGTCCCTCAGTATTTCCAGTAAATCGATGCATTCACGTTTCCAATTCCTTGTGCCAATCGTTTGCGGTCTTTGTGCTGCAGGGGTCTGTGCCGCAGACAAGCCTGTCGATTTCAATCGCGACATCCGTTCGATCTTATTTGGACGTTGTGTCGCCTGTCATGGGCCGGATGAAGATCAGCGGGCTGCTGGGCTGAGACTCGATACCGAGGCCGGTTCACGTGAAGATCTCGGCGGCTATGTCGCCGTCAAACCAGGCGAACCAGACGACAGCGAGTTGATCGAGCGGTTGACCACAGACGACGATGACATGCGGATGCCCCCAGAGGGGAAAGGCAAGCGGTTGTCCAAGGACGAGATTGATCTGATACGCCGTTGGATTAAACAAGGCGGCAGCTACGCCAAGCATTGGTCTTACGAAAAACCGATCCGCCCTGCCCTGCCCTCGATCAACCTGCCCTCAGTCGAACAACACGTCGAGCAAACCGAATGGGTGCGGAATCCGATCGACGCGTTCGTGCTTTCCAAACTCATCGCCAACCAATTGAAACCGTCGCCCGAGGCGGACCGTTTGACACTGGCTCGCCGATTGGCGATCGATCTAACCGGAGTCCCACCGACATGGCAAGAAGCTCAGGCGTTTGTGAATGACTCGGACGCAAACGCATATGAAAAGTACGTCGATCAACAGCTGGCCAAACCCGCGTTTGGTACTCGTTGGGCCCGCGTGTGGCTCGATCTGGCTCGCTATGCCGACTCAGCGGGCTACGCCGATGATCCGCAACGAACGATTTGGGCGTACCGCGATTATGTCATCGATTCGCTGAACAATAACAAGCCATTTGACCAGTTTACGATTGAACAGATCGCCGGTGATTTGCTCGAAAATCCGACCGACGAACAATTGATCGCCACCGCGTTTCATCGAAACACAATGACGAACAGCGAAGGTGGCACCAATGACGAAGAGTTCCGTAACGTCGCAGTGGTGGATCGTGTCAACACGACCATGGCGGTATGGATGGGAACGACCATGGCGTGTGCTCAATGTCATACCCACAAATATGACCCGATCACGCATGATGAGTATTTCAAATTCTTTGCCTTCTTTAACCAGTCCGCTGACCGTGATCGCCGAGACGAAAGTCCCCTGCACGAAGTTTGGTTCGAGGAACAACTCGAGCGAAAACAAGCCTTACGCACTGAAATCGCTCTGCTCGCATCGCAATTGAATCAATCCACACCGGAACTTGAAAAACAACAAGCCGAATGGATAGCGTCGATTCGTGAGCAACCCGAGTGGACACCGCTGGTGCCAAGCGAGTTCGTTGCTCACGCTCGCCAACTGGCCACGGATGACAAAGGCTGGATTACCGCGAACGGCGAAAAAGCAGACCGTGATACGTATACGCTGCAATTTCCGATCACCGACTCGCAGCTAGCTGATTCGCTTCAATCCAACTCGGGCCAATCCAACTGGGGCCAATCCAACTCGGAACCCACCACCTCACCGTCGCTGGTGGGTTTGAAATTGGAGGTCAGCAAAGAACAGGCCGAGAATTTTGTGCTTTCCAAAGTCTCGGCTACCTGGACGCCCAATAACATTGCGCCGATCAAGGCAAGGTTCGTTCGCTTGGAACTTCCCGGCAAGCAGCGGATTTTGCATATTGCCGAGTTGCAAGTGTTCAGCGGTGACCAGAATGTTGCTCTTTCAGGCACCGTGACACAAAGTTCCACCGGTTTTAGCGGGCCCGCCGAGTTCGCGATCGATGGCAACACGAGTGGCAATTTTCAGGATCGTTCGGTCACTCATACCCAAATCGAAGATAATCCCTGGTTGGAAGTGGATTTGGGCACTTCGCACCTCGTCGATCGTATTGGGTTGTGGAATCGCACCGATGGCGGCGGTGGTATCTCGGGCCGTTTGGCGGGATATACGCTGCAATTGCTCGATCAAGATCGCCACGTGATTTGGCAGCAGTCGCCCGAGGCGTTGCCGACGCCAAGTTTGAACTTGAGTCCATCCGGGAAAACATCGCTTCGTTTTGCGTCGGCATTTGCCGATTTTGAACAACCGAAATTTACGGCCGCCAGCATCCTGGCCGACAAAATCGATGATAAAAAAGGATGGGCGATCGCAGGCGGAATCGGTGCGGCGCATGAATTGACCCTCGTGCTCGACCGGCCACTAAAACTTGGCAATGGAACATTGACGCTGACTTTGGATCAACAATCAATCCATGCAAAACATCTGCTCAATGAGTTTCGGATCTCGATGACGTTTGACCAGGGCGTTGCTCGCTGGGCCGCACTGCCGCCGCAGATACAGACGTTGTTAGCGGACCCGGCACGATCGTATTCTGCGAACGAACAGGCAGAACTTGCCGCCTACTATCGCAGCATCACACCTTCGCTTGATCCGATTCGCAAACAGCATGCGAAATTGGAAACTCAGTTAAGTGAGATGAAACCGGGGACCACCGCGCCGATCATGCAACAGCTTCCCGAGAACCAGCGACGCAAAACGCATGTGCAATTGCGGGGAAGTTACACCAGTCTCGGTAACGAGGTCAGCGAAGGGACACCCGCTGCGTTTCACCCGCTGCGAAACAGCGAGTCGCCCGATCGTTTGGACCTGGCGCGATGGTTGGTTGACGAAGACAATCCGTTGACGGCGCGGGTGATCGCGAACCGACACTGGGAACAGATCTTTGGGATCGGAATCGTCGAATCGAGCGAAGAGTTTGGTTCGCAAGGCGAATTGCCATCGCATCCCGAGTTGTTGGATTGGTTGGCGACCGAGTTGCAGCAAAATGATTGGGATATCAAGGCGTTTCTAAAGTTATTGGTGATGTCATCGACCTATCGACAAAGTTCGGTGACGAACTTGCAGCAGCAAGAAAACGATCCGATGAACCGGATGCTCGCCCGTGGGCCTCGGTTCCGCATCGCGGCCGAAATGGTGCGTGATCAGGCGCTTTTTGTGGCTGGACTGTTGAGCGATAAAATGGGCGGTCCGCCCGTCAATCCACCGCAGCCCGAATTGGGACTTCGAGCGGCGTTTGGCGGCGACACCGATTGGAAAACAAGCGAAGGCGATGACCGATATCGAGCCGCGATCTACACGTCGTGGCGGCGGTCGAGTCCCTATCCATCGATGTCTCAGTTCGATGCACCTGACCGCGACGTTTGCACGGTTCGGCGAATTCGCACGAACACGCCGCTGCAGGCACTCGTGACGCTGAACGACCCGGTCTATATCGAAGCCGCTCAAGCGTTGGCACGCCGTACCGTGGCAGCGGCAGAAACGACCGAAGCGCGTGTTCGATTTATTTTTCAAACCACGTTGATTCGCAACCCCAACCCTGCCGAGATCACGCGAATCGCTCATTTGGTCGAAGAAACGCGATCCGCGTTTTCAGACAGCCCGGATGCTGCCAAACAAATGGCAACGGACCCGATCGGTGACCTGCCAGACGGAGTCGACGTTGTCGACCTTGCGGCCTGGACCGTGGTCGGAAACGTAATGCTAAACCTCGACGAATTGTTGATGAAACGATAGGAAAACGATGCACCCGAGACTCAGACAACTGCAGATTCAAACACGTCGTCACTTCCTTCAGCAATCCGCCGCGGGCCTAGGCGGGATCGCGTTGGCATCGTTGATGGGCGATACGAAGGCCGCGGACGTTTCCGCAGCGAAGCCCGCTGCCGATCCTTTGACGCAGCGGCAGCCTCATTTTCCTGCCAAAGCCAAACGCGTGATCTATTTGCACATGACCGGTTCGCCACCGAATTTGGACATGTTTGATTACAAGCCTCGCTTGATCCAGCATTCGGACCAAGATTGTCCGGACGAATTTTTAGCGGGACGTGAATTTGCCTTCACCAGCGGTACACCGAAGTTGATGGGGTCGCCGCGGACCTGGTCTCAAGTTGGCAAGCATGGAACGTGGATGTCCGATGCGGTTCCTCATTTTCATGGCATTGCCGACGATCTGTGTATGGTCCATTCGATGTACACCGACCAATTCAACCACGCTCCGGCGGAATTGTTGGTTTACACCGGTTCGCCCCGATCGGGCCGTCCGTCGATGGGGTCGTGGGTGACGTATGGGCTGGGTAGCGAGAATGAAAATCTGCCCGGCTTTGTGGTGTTGATCTCCAGCGGGGTTCAGCCCAATGGCGGCAAAGCATCGTTTGGAAGCGGGTTTCTGCCCTCGGTCTACCAAGGCGTTCAGTGCCGATCCAAAGGCGACCCGGTGCTCTATGCATCGGACCCGAATGGGATGGATCGCTCGATGCGTCGCAAAACGCTTGACGCACTTCAGGATTTAAATGAACTGCAAGCGGCACAGATGGGGCATCCTGAAACCCTAACGCGTATATCGCAATACGAGCTGGCGTTTCGCATGCAGACTGCGGTTCCCGAGGTGATGGATATCTCGCAAGAGAGCCAGAAGACGTTGGAGGCATACGGAGCAAAACCGGGCGAATCGAGTCTGGCGAATAATTGCTTGCTAGCCCGACGATTGGTCGAGTCGGGGGTCCGCTTTGTCCAGTTGTTTGATTGGGGCTGGGATTTCCATGGCACCGGAGCCGATACGGGAATCACCGACGGACTGACCAAGAAGTGTGCGACGATGGACAAGCCGATTGCCGCGTTGATCAACGATTTGAAGCAGCGTGGATTGTTCGAAGACACGTTGATCGTGTGGGGAGGCGAGTTTGGTCGCACTCCGTTCCGCGAAGGCCGAACGGCTGGCAGCAAGGTGCTCGGCCGTGACCATTACCCCGACGCGTTCACGATGTGGATGGCCGGGGCCGGAGTCAAAGCCGGATTTGATTACGGTCAATCCGATGAACTCGGTTTTTCGGTTGCCGAAAATCCGGTGCACATCCATGACTTGCAAGCCACCATCCTGCACTTATTGGGTTTCGATCACGAACAGCTAACGTACCGTTTCCAAGGCCGCGATTTTCGACTGACCGATGTGCACGGCCACGTCGTGCACGATCTGCTAGCGTAAGCCGTACCGCCCGATCCTTCGTAGTGGATCTTGCTAAAGATCCCGCATCCAGGTCTTCCGTTCGTCTCTCGTACCAAAACTCCATCAACACTCCGCCTTCGTAGTGGATCTTGCTAAAGATCCCGCGTTAAGATCTTCCGTTCGCCTCTCGTACCAAAGCCCCATCGACACTCCGTCCCCGTAGTGGATCTTGCTAAAGATCCCGCGTCGAGGTCATCCGCTCGCATCTCGTACCAATGCTCCATCAACACTCCGCCCCGTAGTGGATCTTGCCAAAGATCCCGCGTCGAGGTCATCCGGTCGCATCTCGCAACAAAGCTCCATCGACACTCCATCCCCGTAGTGGATCTTGCTAAAGATCCTGCGTCGAGGTCTTCCGTTCGCATCTCGCACCAAAGCCCCATCAACACTCCATCCCCGTAGTGGAACTTGCTAAAGATTCCGCGTCGAGGTCTTCCGCTCGCATCTCGCACCCAAGCCCCATCAACACCCCATCCCCGTAGTGGATCTTGCCAAAAATCCCGCGTTTAGGTCATCCGGTCGCATCTCGCACCAAAGCTCCATCGACACTCCATCCCCGTAGTGGATCTTGCTAAAGATCCCGCGTCGAGGTCATCCGTTCGCATCTCGCCCCAAAGCTCCATCAACACTCCATCCTCGTAGTGGATCTTGCTAAAGATCCCGCATCCTTTCGGAGCTTTATTCAGCGTGATCATCAGCATCCTTCCAGCGAGCTTGTCTCGGCGGAGGGAAATACGTGATGGCTACCGAGCGAAAGCATAAGACAGCCGTACTCCGCTTCGGGCTTGCCCCGGCGGTCACACGACTCGATCCGTGGATCCCACCAGGACAACCCCGACGGAGATCCAATGGGATTGGGAGGTTGCCTTGGTAGCTTCCCGATGCCCGCCCGGGCAAGCAGGATGCAAGCAATGCGTTTCTGGGGACGCCATGTGTTGTTGCACCCTCCGGCACGAAGTGGTGACATGTTGTAGGCAAGGCCGTCAGCCCATCGAACGCGAGTCGCCTGAGTCCCGAAGGCCGACAGGAGATGCCGCTAAGAATCTCTCGTGATTCCAATACCATCGCATTCGGTTTGCGGACGCTTGCTAGCGAAGTGTGTAGACTATAGGAATTTGGTCTGTTACAATGCGATACTACGGATGTGGTCGCGTTTGTGACGCCCCATTCATTCTTTTGGCCCCCTGCGGAAATGACTCATGGCGAATTCGGATACGCAGCAATTCTCGAAAAGCCTCGGCTGGAAGGGGTTGGCCGTGAATGATCGGCAGCCACTTTTAGCCACGAAGTGGCGAAATGCTGTAGCCATGGGCGTCAGCCCATGGAACCAGAATATCCACCACGCCACCAGTCACAAAGGGACGGCAGGAAGCACCACGCAATTAATCTATGTCGCCCCTACGGGGCTTTGCGATCGTCCTCGTCCATCCGTCCGCGGGTTGGCACACGTGGCTAAATCATGCCGTCCCTTCGGGACTAACGTGCTTGCGCCCGGTCGCTACTTCGGAGCCGAAGAGGTGGAAGACGACGGCGTCCCCTTCGCCGAAAAGATGGAGGACTTGACCCGCGAGTTAGCCACTCAATTTCACGAGTCCGAAAGGAACAAATGGCATACTCCCGCTTCTATCGAAAAACTCAGTTTCAATTCAAATAAAGTACGCAGGGCAGCATGTCAGACACCATCAATGTCGAAGATATAAAAGGTAAAGTCGACTTTGCTGTAATTACGATTCGACCTGATGAGTTCACGGCCGTATTGAATCGCATACCGAAGCTAAAGATCGTCACCCACGGACGTTGGCTTTACCAATACGGCACGGTTAAGACGATCGACAACGCGCCAGTCAACATCGCAGTTGCGCGAACACCCGGGCAGGGGCATGGACCTGCTCAGCAGGTCGCAAACAACATTCTCTTCGAGTTAGAGCCAAAGTGGGTTGTATTGGCTGGGATTGCCGGCGCATTTCCCAATGATGACTTCTCTTTGGGCGATGTAGTTTTGGCTTCTCGAATTGTCGACTTCGCTGTTCGTGCCGCAATTGATGGTGGCACGACAGAGTATGCAACTGGTGGCGGGCCGGTACACCGCGACGTGCAGAACCTATTGGCCATGATTCCGAGTCAGGAAAGCACGCTTGGGGATTGGAATACGACAGGGCTTCTAGGGTTGAGCAGGCCCTCATTGGAGCTTCCGAAATCAGATGTAGACGATCGGATTTACGGAGAAGACGATCATCGAGTCGATATTTTGAAGTCGATTCGGCGCCACTTCGAGACGATCAGAGCGCCAAAATACCACGATGCTTGTTTGGCTACGTCCAACACTCTTGTGAAAGACGCAGCGCTGGTCGCTCAATTCAAAGAGGTAGCGCGCCACGTCGAGCTTGTGGAAATGGAAGCCGGCGGCGTCTTCTTAGCATGCCACGATCATCAAAAGCCATTGCTGTGCGTTCGAGGTATTAGCGATGTTGTTGGATTCAAACGTGGTGCAGACTGGACTGAATTCGCATGCAACACAGCGGCTGCCTTTTTTGTCGCTGCAGTTGAGCGACTACCACTTGCTGTGTGGGGGCCAACGCTTGAACCGCGAGAAACTCTCGAGACGAAAGAACCAGACTCGGGTGATCCCGCTTCGCCAATCGTCGAGCCACTTGGAGTCACTGAGTTGCGTGCCGAAATGCTTCGCATTTCTGAATGGTTGTTGCGATATGAGCTAAGCGATGATGTGCGTATTCACTTGAGCGTGGAAGACGATTTGTGCAGACTCGACTCAGACCAAAACATATCGCTTTTGCTCGGTAGACCCGGGAGCGGGAAGACTTGTTTGTTGGCACGTATTGGAAACAGGTTCATTGACAACGGATTCGCGGTACTCGCAATCAAGGCCGACTTGTTTCCGCACGACAAGTCATTCGACGATTGGGCAAATGATGAGTTGGGCTCTGACTGGAACTTTCACGACTTGGTGCAAACGGTATCAGCGAAAGAGCCAGTTGTCGTACTTGTAGATCAGCTCGACGCATTGGCTAGTACGGTCGACTTAACGTCATCAAGATTGAACGAACTGCTTGCTTTCATTGCACGGTGCGGAACGCTTCCAAACGTCTTCGTTATCAGTTCCTGCAGAAATTTTGATTTTTCTTACGACCCGCGATTCCGACGGCTGAATCCTCGAACGTTCTCACTTAATCTACCAACATGGGATGAAGCGAGCCAGAAGTTGCGGGACTCAGGAATTAACGCAGATCAAATCCAAACGAAGCTCAAGGAACTTCTTCGCACACCACAACACCTTTCGATGTTCTTGCGTTTGAAATCTATTTCCGGTTCGCGTGCATTTGAAACTTACTCAGAGATGCTGGGCGAGTTTTGGAATGCTGTTGTGACGACAAGAGCAGAAATGGAGTTTGTGAATCGACTGACGGAGAGACTGGTTGACACGGAATCTATCTGGGCGCCGATCACAGCAATGGAAGTTGAGGAGGCAATCGTTTCCAAGTTGTGTTCAGGTGGGCTGTTGGAACGTGAGAACAACCAACTGAGATTTTCACACCAAACAATTCAAGAGTACGCGGTCGCGAGACTGTTCGCTGAAGCGAATGTGTCATTGTCAGAATTTGTGCTGAAACACCAAGACACAATTTTCAAACGTCCGACGATTTGGGCGGTGCTAACATACTTGAGGGACAATAACAAGGCGAAATACGCCAAAGAGTTGGACGCGATTCTTAATGAACAACCGCGCCCCCACGTTGAGTTCCTGCTTGTTGATTTCATTTGTCGTCAGCCTGATCCAACCCAACACGAAGTTGCCATAATCGGTGAATGGCTCGCGGCCGACGAGCTTCGACTGCGAATTCTCAGTGCCATAAACAACAACCCTGCTTGGTTTGAGGCGTTCAGGCAGTCTCATCTGCCGAGCATCATGAGCGACCCTGAAAAGGAGCAATGGCCATTGCTTTCCGTGCTCATCAACGGTTGGCAATTCGATTGGGACGGGGTCTTCACTCTAGCTAAGGAGTATTGGTCGAAACATAGTGAGTTTGACCCGATGACACTGCGTCTCATGGAACGCTGTGCAAAATGGACGCCAGAAGTCTTGTCGCTGATCGAACGAGTTGCGACAAGAGTAAAACACAACCATGGGCGTAGTTTTCAAGTTGAAAGTATCGTTGGTGTGATGTCGGTTGATGCGCCACATGATGCTGCTCGGCTAGCAGCGCGAGTAATCTCGACGTCCATCAAGGAATTACCAGAGTCAAAGAGCCGACACAATAGTCCGCTTGAATCGCGTGACGGTTGGTACGACTTGGAAGAAATTGCAAAAGCTGCACCGTCTGTCTTTCTGAACGAAATCACTCCGTGGCTCGTCGCAACGGCACAAGAATATCACAACGGATACGGCGGATCGGCTCTGGCACACTACGTTGGTAGTTGCTGGTCGCTCGACGACCGAGACTACCCTCGCGAGGTGCCGATTCTGACGGCGATACAAACATGCGTCGACGTTGTATCAAAAGAGAGTCCGGAAGATTTCGTTAGCCTGTTCCGACGACAGTGGCATTCGGAAAACGCTGTCGTCCACCGGATATTTATTGCCGGTTTGATGAACGTTGTTGGGCCATGTACCGAAGACGTTTTTGAGTACCTTATGAGTGACGATCGGCGATTTACGGTTGGGCAACATGGAGACGCTCAGGAGTCACAGTCTGCGGAGCTAATCAGCCAACTGTTTCCCCACCTTAACAAAAATCAAAGAGCCCAGCTAATTGAAAAGATTCATGGATGGAGTAAGTACAAATCAGAAGTCGATCCGTGCGAGTCTCAATTGAAGTGGGATCGAGAGTCACGTCTCCATCTCCTAGAGGCGATTCCGCCTGAGTTTCGGTCAGATTCACTGTCCGAATTCATTGTGAGCGAAAAAAACGCTTTGCCAAATTGGGATCGAGAACTTGTGAGAGGACGTTCCGGGTCAGTGAGGACAATTCCGCCGATGGAATTGGCCGAAATGGAAACGGCTGACGAGAAGCAGCTGATCGACGCGTTCTCGAAACAAAAGTCGGACGGCACCGAATGGAGCGAAGTCGAAGGTGGCTTCAAGGAGTATGGCGGTGGCGGTGCTGCCGCACAGGAGTTGTCAAAGCTCGCTGAATCCAATCCTTCCAGAGCTGATGAAGTTATTCGTGTCCTAGTTGCAAATGGATTGACAACACACATCCACCGTGCACTTCGCGGATTTTCAGCAGTTGAAAATCGCGAACTCGTTTTTTCACTAATTATTGAAATAAGTTCCGCGTGCGATGAAAGTGAGGAGTTTCGATCTGCTGCGTCAGACGTTCTGCGTTCACATTGCGACGACGACGGCCTGCCTGAAGAACTCAACATTCTGTTGGAGACATGGCTTGCAAAACCATGGGATATAACAAGGCATGTCGTTGTTAACGGTGACAAGAAGGAATGGCGTCCGGAACAAAGTCTCCTATGGACGAGTCTAGGGTTCGTAATTGTCGACACTGATAACTCATACTACACACTGATCGCGTTGACTCAGAGCCTTCTCAACAAGAACAATCCGCAGGGTGATCGCTGGATCAATCGACTTTCCACTCATCTAGACAATGATGTTTCGTACAAGACGTGGCGAAGGTTCTGCGACAGTCTTCGTTATGTCCGAGCCTCTTATTGTTCGCCGGAGTTGGGCAAGTCGCTGATTGTCAAATTGTTTGAAAAGTTTCCGCAATTGGCATCCGAGACATTTGGGTGTCGATTGCTCGCAATGCTTGTCAGGTTTCTCGACCCGGAATTCCTTACAGAAATTTTGGACCGACTTGCGAAATCGAATGATGAAATCGACCAACAGGCGGCAGGAGAATTAGTAGCACTTTGCGCGTTACTGGACGAGACTTCTGAATGGGGTGCCCGGCTACTTGACGGTCGCCTAATTGCCGATGAGAGTCCTCCGCCAGCATTTGTAGTTGGTGTCGCGCACGCAGCCGCAAATCTGTGGAACGACCTAAATAAGCCGAAAGAATGCTCAAGAATCGTCGCTCAGGTCCTTGGCTTCGGCAATTCAAACGCAACAGATGCAATTCGGCGTCTGTTCTGGAACGAGGTGACGCTACCCGCTGACGAACAGACTTCCGCAATCGTAAAGCAACTAACCGAGCACATCGAAACGGTTATTGGAGGATTAGCGGAAGAGGTGCTCGGCCAACTGTCTGACATTCTCCCTCATCTGAGAACCGAGATTCTGGCCTTTGCACAGCGATTGGTCGAAACTCGTTTCGACGAACTACGACGTGGAGAATTCAACGCCTACGGAGTTGGACCGTACTTGGTAGAAATTGCGATGACGCTGCAACGATTCGATGACACGCGATCAGCGGGATTAGACCTATTTGAAAAGCTTCTCAGTGTCGGTCTTGACGAAGCGAACAAAGCCCTAAAAGACGTCGATGAAGTAGATGAGGTTGAGCAAGAAAGTCCACGCATGCCGAGGCGGCGGCGAAGGCAGAGGAGAAAGAAGAAATCCGACGACTAGGCTCTGTCTGAAAACCTTAAATTGCGGAATTCCATGGGGCGATGATTCGAAGATAGCGACCGATCATCGATAGTTTCACCATTGCAAGAAAGTTTCGTGCGAGCTTCTCATAGCGAGTGGCGACACGACGACACTCC
>NZ_JBFHFD010000143.1:0-15694 GCF_041583735.1 Novipirellula sp. | reverse complement strand
CCTCGCCGTGGACAGATTGATCGCAACCAGGTGATGTCCGCTACAATGAATGCGACCTGACGATCGGTCGTCACCCATTGCCCCAAGAGAAGTTGCATGAACTGGTTGGATCGCATCCCCTTGTTGCTTTTTCTGGTGGCGGCATTGACCGTAGGGTTGGCTCCGTTTGTTCCCGAGCCTCATCTCTGGGAAAAGTTGAAAATGCTCGCAAGCGGAACGCTCAAGCGGCCGATCGACATTTTCGACTTGTTGCTCCATGCGACGCCGTGGTTGTTGTTGATCGCGAAAGTGGTTCGGATGCTAAGTGCGGAAAAGAGATAGTTGAGACGATGAAAATTTGGTTTATTTCCGACACGCACAACGAGCATTTGGGACTGGACGTTCCCGACGTCGATGTGGTCGTCCATTGCGGCGACGAATCGACCGATGGAAATGCGATAACAAACGAACCCGAAGCAAGACGGTTCTTCGATTGGTACTCGGGATTGAACATCGCGACCAAGGTGTTCGTGCCTGGCAATCATTCGACCGCAGTCGCACAAGGTCTGATACGCTCAAATGACTATCCTGACATTCGTTTTCTGATTCATGAATCGATGCAGTGCAACGGAATCAAATTGTTCGGTTCGCCCTACACGCCTCGATTTCACGATTGGGCTTACATGAAGAAGCGGAGCCAGTTGGATCTCGTTTGGAAAGCGGTTCCCGATGACGTCGATATCTTGATCACGCACGGTCCGCCCAAGGGAGTCTTGGATCTTACGCACGACATGGATACAAAGGCGTTAATCCAGGTCGGTTGCATGGCCTTGCGTCACCACGTTGAAAATCGGATCAAGCCAAAAATTCACGCCTTCGGACACCTGCACGACGAACGAGGTATCAGTAACTACGGCATTTTCACTCGCGGTGCGACGCAGTTCATCAATTGTTCATGCTGTAACCTTTCCGCGATACTGAAGAACAACGGCTTCGTCATCGAGTTTTGATTGAAATAGAAACGCCCGCGACGGATCGCTCCGCCGCGGACGTTTCGCGTATTGCGCACTAGGCGACGATTCGCGTCACCACGCCCGAGCCGACGGTCTTCCCGCCTTCACGGATGGCGAAGTGGTCGCCGTCGCTAATCGCGATCGGTTGCTTTAGTGCGATGCTAAGACGAACACCGTCACCCGGCATCGCCATTTGTATTCCGTCCATCACCGACGCACTGCCGGTCACGTTCGTGGTTCGGAAGAAGAACTGTGGCGCATATCCGTCAAAAAACGGAGTGTGACGTCCGCCCTCCTCCTTCTTCAGCACGTAAACTTCCGCCTCGAACTGATGATGCGGAGTAACGCTGCCGGCTTTCGCCAACACTTGCCCCTTCGTGATCGCGGTGTGGGCGGTTTTACGAAGTAGCACGCCAACATTGTCACCGGCATTGCCCGCTTCCAAGACCTCGCCGAACGACTCGACTTGTGTGATAACGTCGTGATTAGTCTCGCTAGCCAAACCAACGATTTCGACTTTGTCACCCGCTCGCACGACTCCTTGCTCGATCTTACCCGACACGACCGTGCCGCGACCGGCAATCGAGTAGACATTTTCGATCGGCATCAAGAACGGTTTATCAATCAATCGCAGCGGATCAGGAATCGAGCGATCGAGTGCGTCCAGCAACTGCTCGATGCATGCAATCGAGTCGCGATGAGTGGGATTATCATGAGCCAGCTTTGCTGATCCATGAATCACATGCACTTCGTCGCCGATGTATCCGTACTGTGTTAGCATTTCTCGCAAATCTAGTTCAACCAACTCGAGCAATTCGGGGTCCTTGACGAGATCGCACTTATTCATGAACACGACCAGGTGAGGCACTCCGACCTGACGCGCGAGCAACAAGTGTTCGCGCGTTTGCGGCATCGGACCATCGGCAGCCGAAACCAACAACACTGCGCCGTCCATCTGGGCCGCGCCCGTGATCATGTTCTTGATGTAATCGGCGTGCCCGGGACAGTCGATATGTGCGTACCGTCGAGACTCGGTTTCGTACTTGACGTGCGAAGCGATCACAGTGACGGTCTTGTTCTTGTCACGAACAATCCCGCCCTTGGCGATGGATTCGTAGGACTTGTATTTCGCCAAGCCCTTTTCGGCTTGAACACGCAAAATCGCGGACGTCAGCGTCGTCTTGCCGTGATCGATGTGACCGATCGTGCCGACGTTGACCGAGACCTTTTGGGTCATTTGCTTTTGAACCATAGCTCGCAAACTCCTCTTTCAAAGGAAACGTATCGCCCCAGTCGCCAACCACCGAGGTGAGCAGCCTCGGCAGCCATTTCGCTCGCACGAGCGCCAGATGATTGGGAACGAAGAAACAGAAAACGGTTGGGGCATTGCCCTTGTTAATTAGCCCTGCAAGGTAACACGATGCATTCGAGGTTCGGCCCTCGCGAGTCCCTCACCCCGGCAGGCGGGACCCGGCAAGACAGTGCGTTACTAGGCAGGAGCCCGGAATCAAGCCACAAAAAAAGCCCGCCAAGTGAATCACCGGGCGGGCTATGTGGATCGATTTGAAATTCAATTATTCTCACGACGCACCTTTCCCGCTCTCGCCCTCCAAAGACGAGTTGGATGTTGATGTTGTGAATGTGTTCATCGCAGAATCCAGTGACAGTGGTTTGAAACACAGACACTCATCGTTGAGTTGGGTTCGCGATGAAGTCTGCGAACCTTCCACGCATTGCCGAACTCCTCTGCACTTGCTGCATTGCTCGTGCCTGTGAACGAGTTGCAACCTACAAGATGTAGAGAAGCGTAATGAGAAAACCTGGCAACGGTTCGGACCGTTCAAGAGACGAGACCGATCCCGGGTGCGGACTTGATTGAATTGTCAGTCGTCGATGGCTGGAAATGCGTCACGAAGAACGGCGAATGTGCGGTAGGTTCCCCAGCGATTTACTGCGAAAACGACTCGTTCCTGCCCGTCAAAGCAGAATTCGAATTCTTGCGAAGGTCATCGTTGAACACAATGGATGATCGCGAGGGTTTCCGACTGCGAACCGTGAATCTGCAGGGACAGATTTCCCAGGGACTTTTGCTTCGTCCCGAAATTCTCGGCCGACCGTACCTGCTTGGCGAAGATGTCACTGACGACCTTAAGATCGTCAGATACGAGCCGCCCATTCCGGCGTGCCTGGGTGGCGAGGTCGTGGGATCGTTTCCTTCGTTCATTTCCAAAACGGATGAGGAACGCATTCACCACGCTCGCTGGTGATCGGCAGGCGTTCTCCCGTGATGTTGGCAACACCCGCATGTCATACCGATGAGAACCCCACTTGGGATCATGAGAGCTGATATGATGTTCGGGAACTCATTCGATTCCTTGACGTGGGACGATCATGCTGGAATTCAAAACGCTTCAAACCGCGATTCATGCTAAAGATACCGCCGCCGTGGTTCAGACGCTGTCGAATTGCGACGAGGATGACCGTGATGTTGCGAGAGAATCGCTGGCCATCTTGCTATTCGCCTTGGGTATCGACTCGCTGTTTGTTCGGTTGCTTGAAACCAACGTCACACCCGAAGACCCCCGGATCGAGCAAAAGCGTCAGATCGACGGCATCGTCCCGATGTCATCACGAAAGCGCGACTATGATCACGATCTCCATTACATCGCTTGGCTGGCAAGCTATGGTGTCGCCCCGGAATCATCGTTCCGGCGGTTCGTCTGCACCCCCGATTACGAAGCCGAGTCGGCACAGATCATGGCGGATCGCCGACCGGAATGGGGTGCCACCTGGATCGACCATATCACCGAGCTCGACGACGATGGTGCTTCCGCCGGACTGACCGCGGCGTTCTGGTGCCGGCTGTATCAACACGGTCTGATTCAAACGGTAAAACAAGACTGGATCCAGAACGTCTTTATTCAACAACTTCCGCATGCCTTTCAAAGTGCTTGCGAGGCAACGCAAACCGTCCTGCGTGACGTCGAAGCAGCAAGGAATGTGATCTACGAGCTTCCCAGGTGGCCCTACCAACTCTCGGTAGCCAAACAGTGGATCCCCATCATCGAGTGGATGGCGCAGGCAGATCTACTTGATCACAAAGCCATTCTAACGATGTTTGCCGCAACGCTTCATGAACCACTAAACCAAACCGAGCGTAACGGCTGCGTCATTCTATCCAAAGCGATCATCAAACCCATCGCCAAAACGAATCCTAAAATCATTTCCGAACTTCAAACCAGTTGGATTGGCCTACTTGCGGATCCGCAGGCGGCGGTCGCCGGCTTTGCCCTCGAGCAACTCATCACGTTAGAGAAACACGGTTTACTGGACGCCGAGCGCGCCGTCCCCGAAATCCCCGTCATCTTTCAGCTCAAACCCAAAGGACACGCATTAAAAGCGGTGCAGTTGTTGAACCGCATTGCCAGCGATAGCAGTCATCGTGAACAGGCAATCGAAGGTCTCTGCGAAGCGATCACACATGCGAACAAAGACGTCCAGTCCGCTGCCTTGGACGCGATCGCCGAGCGAATCACACCAGCGGACGAATCGGTCATCGAAAAGCTGCAACATTGCGAAGCGATGGTGGCGGCAACGCTAAAACCCAAACTACTGCAACTGATTGCCACGCGTTCCCCGGACTCCGAACCTCCATCGACAATCGCGGTGCTCGATAGCCAGGCCCCCGATGACCTCGACGAATTGCGACAACGAGCAACCCAACTCGCCCCTGCAATCGCGCACCGTTTTCAAATCGATGAAGCTCTTCAATCCGCTGCCCAAAACCGCTGGGAAGCTTGCGACCCTTGGCAAATGACGGAGCTTTGCATCACCAATATCCGAGCCCCCATCGAACCCATCGATTCCATCGATACGTTAATCGAAGCGGCATCCCAGGCAGTCGAGCACTGCGATTGTGGTGACACCCCCGATCAAATGGTCGATGCGATTGTTCGCCTGCATGCGGACCGTAATGACCACTTTGACGCTAAGACCGATTCGCTGCGTTCCAGGGCCTGCGCCCACATTTTTGACCGTCCCAATCGTGGCGTGGTCGGAGGCATCCTGGGTGACGCCTTCTCGGATTTGATCGCCGCTTGGCTGGGCGAGCCCCCCGACGACGACGATGATGACATGGTCATCCCCGAGCGTTACCCGATGGGCATATTTCTACGACAACTGGCCGATCGTGTTCGCTCGGGAACCACTTATCCGTTGCTGTCAACGCCGACACACCAAGGTGGCTGGATCGCTCCGGTGACATGGGTTCATCGACTTCGGCATATTGATAGCGAACAAATCGATTTTATCGAAGACGACCTGACTCGCAGCATGTTGCGTATCGCTCCCGACGGACGTCACGAAGCATGGCGACTGGCTTCGAGTTCCGAAACACCGCTGTCGCCACGATTTCTAAAGCTTGCCCAGTTCGTGCTCGACATGAAGACGGCGAACACCGACCTGGCGTTGGACGATACTTGGCCGCTGCAAGTTTGGATCGTCGCAATACGTGCTCGCGATCCTGGGGTGGATTTGGGCGACTATCTTCCCGACGGCGAACGGGCGCAGGTCCCCGACGAAATATGGCATTTGCCGGATGTCTTTCAGCCGGCGAATTACCAGTGGTCCGTCGTCGCGGCGAAAGACAAGCGGTATCAACGCGGTCTGGTTCATAGCAGCCCGATGCCCGGTGATCAGCCGAGCGATGCCTCGGATGAGACAAACTTTTTGTCTCAAATTTTGGGCGACGCTCCGCTGGAAGACAACTTCGAAAATCTATTTCAACAGATGACGACCGGACAAATTCATCAATTCAATGACGCGGGATTCTACACTGCAAAACTGAATCAACTTCACAGCTATCCCGCTCCAGCCTACGTCTATCCCTACTTGGCCACCCATTGGCCGGCGAAACTGACATGGTATTGGGCCTTGGCCAGCCACGCGCTGTCACAGCGAGTAAACAGCGGTCCATCGGTCGAAGAGCGGTATGATCACTACTTGCTGCCACTGCTAGCGACGGACCAATCCGTTGAACGGATGGCCGCTCGCGCGTTATGGATTGCGACCACCAGCAAGGACGCGAATGCCAAATCGATGGCAAACGAAGTCTGGATCGCCATCATTGCCGAAGATCGCTGCAATGTCGAGACGATGACCGACGCTTGGCGGGACATCCTTGTAGGCGATTGGATGAAGATGAATCGCATTGCAGAATGTTTCGCCGAAGTCGCCGCAGTGTCGAACCAGCATGCGCTGCTGATTGCCTTGTTAATTGAGTCTTTTCTTTCCACCCACGACTTGGGTAGTGACCTGCCACGCGACACCGCCAAGCTGCTCGAAATCCTTGACGAGTGCAACGAACGATTGGGCAGAAAAGTCGGCGAGTCGACGGAACCGGTGTTAAAGACAATCAAAAGCGGAAAGGCAAAAAGTTTTGCAAAGTCGCTACTTGCCCGAAACGACGTCCCCGATGGACCGTGTCAGGCTGCGATCCTTGCGGCCTTGGACGCCCGAATATCGCGAGCCGAGCGGCACAGCAAAGTATGCTGAGCGGACGAAACGTAGCCTAGGCTTCCAGCCTGGGAATCACAGTAAACCCAGGCTGGAAGCCTAGGCTACGTCTAATCCAAAATCCTTCCGTAGTACAATCGACGCCCCTTGCAATCCTCGGTAAGCACGAAATCCTTCCCCACTAGACGCACTCGCTACCCCGGCGAATCCACCAAGATCCTGGCCGCCAAAATATGTTTGCACGGACCTCGCTGGCCTTGATGCCGTGTGTACCAGACACAGGTGCATCGATCGCCGTCACGGCGGATTCGCACAAATTGAGTCGCTGTGTTTCCAGCCACTTCGATGTCGTGGCCGTCGCTCGTCGAACTCACGATCCTGGCCTGGCCTGTGTCGATCAGCTTTCTCGCACTTTGCAGTCGTGGCTGATCACGCTCGGCCAGCGCGCCCCGAAAGGGAAGTTCGCGATGAAAGTAGTAGCCCGTGGTGGCATCGAAACCCGCGATCCCGCGAGTGGACAGGATTGCCAGACTTGCCGCTGCATCCTCGACACGACATCCAAGTTGGACCGCCAACTCGACCGGATGCAATTCGGATTGCCAGCCAAGCAGGTCGTACATCTCGTCCGCAATTTGAACGGCATGATCGCAGGTCAGTGTCTGCAACAATTGTCCTTCCCCCGAAAACCCTCGGTGCATCGCGGGACTTAACACAAACCAAAATCGTCCGACGTCCATGGAAACGGACACTGCGAACACGCCTGAATCTTCATCGCTCCACAACCCCACTTCGCGTGCCTGCAGCAACAGCGGCGCGAGCGGTTTGAGACGTTCGGCACCCCCGATCATTAGACTGCCGGGGGTTTGCCGTCGACTCAGTCTGACCGCCGGTCCACGCACAGTCAGATATTCGATGCCACGCGGCGCGGTGCCTAGGCTTTGAAGTAACCGCGACACAGAAACGGGATGCAACGTGTGCCGAAGCTTCAGTTTCGTCTGATAAGCCTGGACTTCGCTCAGCCCCTTGATCCAACGCCGTGGCAGTGGCACCTTTCGCTCGACCACTTCCGCCTCGCCCGTGCTCAGCACGACAGCCTCGTTTGAAATCGAAAGCCGCGTTTCATCGTGTCGCCCGACTTTGGACAACTGGCTGATCATCTCGGAATTGAAATCAACGTTCGTTGTCCCAAAGGTCTGTTCAGCATCTTGGAATGCACGCTGATCAAGGTCGACTCTGGTGTACACTCCGCAGCAACCACTAAATCCTTCCCAGCGAACCATCTTGGGACTGCTCGTGACGATGGGGTCACGTTGAGAGGGCCGTGCATCAAAGAAATGCGTTCGTACAATCCGGTTGAGCACAAGCAGCGATTGCGACACCAAATCAGGCCGCTGCAATCCGCCTTGAAAGAACATCGCGTGCCTGCAGTGGATCGCAGTGCCAGCAAGATTCCAGCATGAAGTATCCACCGCAGACGAAAACGGATACTGGTACGTGTACTCGATCGTCGATGCAGCCAACAGATTACTCCCTGATCCAACTGGCACCAGTGGATGGCCCGGCTGATCGAACAAGTGGGTTTGTGAAGGGGGCGGACGGAACCATTCGCTTCGGAGTCAATGCCGGTCCTTTACAAGTTCGATTCTAACAGGTCGCCAGGTCACGTGCTTTACGGAGCCGACATCTAGCCAAATTCACTATGATGAACGCGTTGCAATCATGAGCGTTTTGTCATGCTTTCACAGGGTGATTGACTCATCCCGCGACAGCCCGCCCGGTATCTTTTCAATCCCTGGCGGGTTGGCCGGAAAAAACATTTGGGGATACAATGTGTCGTCACTACTTTCTCGGGCTCTGGCCCGCGGTCGGAATTAGCAAAATTGCAGAGTGGCCGGGGATGTGCCAGTTGGTGGTGTTTAGCAGTGCGGTACCGGATCCGCCATACTCTGGATCTTCGCTCGAAAATTTGATTTGCCAATGAGTATGGATCGCGGGTGCAACCAGGGGTTCCGCCGAGGGACTCCAATGACAATCACGCCCCAAATTGACGAGCAGCAATCGATCGAGCTCGCCTTGCTCGTTCTGCGGGTTGTGCCAACGGATTAGCATACAGTCCGCATTGATCACCGCCCCCTGGATCATATTCTTGTCTTGCTTGGAAAACGTAGGGTCTTCGCTGCGAAGTCGCAGAAGGTCGCGATGTAACATTAAATCCTGACAATCTTCGCGACATTTTGACCAGTCCAATTTACAAGCTCGAAAGGTCGATTCGTCGGCCGGATCCGGCAACGCAATCACTCGGCCATCATGCCCAGCGATACGAGGGAATTGACGCAGTGATTCCCAGCGTCCTTCGCGCACCATTGTGGCCAACTCGACGTCGTGATCCGCAAAGAAGCGAAACGGAGTGTGGGTTCCGAATTCTTGCCCCATAAAAAACATGGGGGTTCCCGGTCCGAGCAACCACAGCGTGGTAAGTGCGCGGTAGGTTCCCGGTGACGTCAATTCGGGCAATCGCGAACCGTGTGCGGAATTCGCAACTTGATCATGATTCTGCAGATAGGTCACGAAACGCCAACCAGGAACGTGCCATGCCGGTGTCCCGCGCCAACGTTTTAGTTCATGCGAGTATTGTCCCTGGAACAGGTATCCCCAGCGAGTGGCCGAGACAAGTTCTTGAGCCGTCCCCGCGTAATCGGCGTAGTAGTATTCGGCATGCCCGGTTGCGGCGACGCGGCAAGCGTGATGAAAATCATCGTTCCATAATCCGTCCAAGCCGAAGCCGTTTTGGTCGACGCCTTCGACATGTCGAACGTCCTGAGTTTCATTTTCGGCAATCAAAACGATCTTGCGTTGTTCGCCCGATGCAGTGAATGCGGCACCGCGTGCCGCAGTGGAAAGATCCGCTAACAAATGCCGCGGCGAATCGTCATAGATGGTTTGGGTTGCATCCAATCGCAAACCATCCAAATGAAACTCGCGAATCCAATAGGCTGCATTTTCTGTAACAAACTGACGCACTCCCGCCGCCTGTTCGCCATCGTAATTGATGGCATCTCCCCATTCCGTCGGATGACGGTGGGAAACAAAATGGGGCGAGAAGGCGGCGGTATAATTCCCCGTGGGACCGAAATGGTTGTAGACGACATCCAAAATCACGGCCAAGCCGAGTTGATGAGCCGTATCGACAAAGTGCCGAAAATCGTCGGGCGAACCGTAAAGCCGCGTTGGTGCGTACCATTTCACACCATCATATCCCCAACCAAATTCACCGTCGAAATCCGCGACCGGCATGACCTCTAGCATCGTGATTCCCGTCTCAGCGAGAAAGGGAAGCTTGCTTTCCGCTGATCTCCAAGTGCCTGCGTCGGTAAAACATCCGATGTGCATTTCATAGATCACTTGTCCCGGCAGCTCCACGCCACGCCAAGCACCGTCATTCCAACGATAGGATTCGGGATCGACCACTTGGGATCCCGCGTGCACTCCGTCGGGCTGAAAACGCGATGCCGGATCGGGATAGTCGTAGTCATCGTCATCAAGTCGAAATGAATATCGTGCCCCATCGCCGATGCCTTCGCAAAAGGCGCTGAAGTGACCATTGCCTTCGCTTTCAAGCGGTATCAATTTGCCGGACTCACTCAGTTTCACACTCACTTGTTTTCGCATCGGCGCCCACACGCGAAAGTGGACACCGTTTTCGAGCACTTCCGCTCCGAGTGGCATACGACGTTTCAACTCAGTTTGCATTGAATGATTTCCGATTTGCAAAGTCCTAAAATCGTGCAACAGATCGTGACAACACCATCGCGTCACAGGCCGCGTGGCCATGCCAGATTGCTTAGCAAATTTGGTACCGGATTTGCATCAACGCCTGCCTTCGTTTTCCTCCTATCCCAGGGACATTCCATCCACGGAAGGCACATCCATGCCGCAAACCGCGACACAAACGGCATCCACTGCGACCGATCAATCAGCGACGGTCAACCGCTTGCCACGAGCGACGTATCGCATCCAATTGAGAAGCGATTTCGGATTCGAATCGCTTCAGCAGTTGGTTCCCTATTTGCGTGCATTGGGGATCAGCGATCTTTATTTATCGCCCCTTTTTCATGCTCGCGAGGACAGCCAACACGGTTACGACGTCGTTGATCATCGTCGAATCGAATCAGCGTTCGGCGACCACGAATCGCTTCGTCAACTCGCTGATGCAGCAGAACACGCGGGGATGGGAATCGTGTTGGACATCGTTCCCAACCATATGGGCATTAACGATCCCGACAATGCTCACTGGAATGATGTGCTCGAAAATGGACCAGCCGCTCGATCAGCAATCTTCTTTGACATCGACTGGAATCCGCCCGGCAGCGATTTTCCCAACCGCGTCTTGCTTCCATTTCTTGGGAAACCGTTTGGCGAGACACTCGAAGCAGCAGAATTGCAGGTTCGGCGGGAACCCGACGGATTCACGCTCCAATATTTCAATCGCCGGTTCCCGCTGACGCCCGCAAGTTGGGCGGTGATTCTCGAGCATGCCGCCGCAGCCTTGCCACAGTCCGTCGATCGTCAAACGCAAGAGGAACTGTACAGTATCGTCACGCAACTACAGCGGTTGAGCCAGCAAACAAGCACCATCGAAGAACGTTATCGCGAACAATCAGTTGCCCGACGCCGGCTGACACAGCTGCAACGCAACGAATCCGCAGTGGTCGCCGCGATCGAGGATGCCATCAAAGAAATCAACGGAACGGTGGGCGAACCACGTAGTTTTGACGCCTTGGAAGCGCTGCTGAATCAACAGTACTACCGTTTGGCGTTCTGGCAAGTCGCCGTGGACGAAATCAATTACCGACGATTTTTTGACATCAATGATTTAGCAGCCATCCGAGTCGAAGAACCCGCCGTGTTTGATGCGGTTCATTCGCTGACGTTTGATTTGATGAAACGTGGGATCGTGACCGGATTACGTGTGGATCACCCCGATGGATTGCTCGATCCAGCCGAGTATTTCAAGGACTTGCAGACTGCGTTCAAAAAGTCGAAACCAAATTCTGAAAATCGCGATCTGTGGGTCGTTGCTGAAAAAATCCTATCCGGCGACGAATCGTTACCCGAAGACTGGGAGATCAGTGGGACGACAGGTTATGAATTTTTGAATCAATTGTCGGGCGTGTTAGTGGATCCCAATGGCGTCTCGAAGCTGCAATCGTTTTACCACGCGTTAACCCAAGCACCGGAACATCCACGCGATGTCGCTTATCAGGGCAAGATGACGATCTTACATGACGCGATGGCGAGTGAGGTTTTCGTGCTTGCTTCGCATCTATTCCGGCTAGCCAGAGCCGATCGTCGTTCCTGCGATTTCACACATCCAGTGTTAACGCGTGCACTCCAGGAATGGATCGCCTGTTTCTCGGTATACCGCACCTACACACGTCCTGTTGGGTGGGATGTGGGCAGTGAAGACAATGGTCGCATCCGCGACGCGATCCGTTGGGCAAAAATCCGCAATCCCACGATGTCACGCGCGGCGCTCGATTTCCTCGCACGCGTCTTGCTGTTGGAATTCCCGGTCGATCTTAGTGAGCAATTAAAATCGCGATGGCGTGCTCTGGCGGTTCGGTTGCAGCAAGTGACCGGGCCTGTGACCGCCAAAGGAATCGAAGACACGGCGTTTTACCGCTATTATCCGCTGGTGTCGCTCAACGAAGTCGGAGCCGAGCTTGGATCGTCCGGCAGCACGACCGAAGACTTCCACCGCCACATGCAGCGCCGCGTGACCGATTGGCCACGCAGTTTATCGACCACCGCCACCCACGACGCAAAACGGGGCGAAGACGTCCGCGCACGCTTGCACGTGCTGTCGGAAATCCCCGAACGCTATCAGCAAGACTTTCGGCGGTGGGATGCGGAGGTCAAGCCGCTCGTTAGATGTCATGATGAGAAAGAGGTGCCCGATGTCAATTCAAGGTATTTGATTCACCAAACCCTGCTGGGGACTTGGCCCATCGATCCAAACAGCGACGGGACCGGAACGAAGATCTGGGAACACTACACTCAGCGAATGTTGGCCTATTTCAAGAAGGCATTTCGCGAAGCCAAACAGCAGACGTCGTGGCGATTGCCATCGGAGTCATTTGAATCCGCGATCGATACGTTTGTGACCGAAATCCTGTCCGATCGCGAACATGATCGATTCCACCTAATCGATACGCTCGCTCGCCAAATCGCGGGTCCCGGGTATGTGAATTCGCTGAGCCAATTGATCTTGAAGGCGACGCTTCCGGGAATTCCTGATTTCTATCAAGGCAACGAGTTCTGGGATTTTCACCTCGTCGATCCTGATAACCGTCAAGCGGTTGATTTCGAAACACGAACCGTCGTGCTGCGTGAAGTTCGATCGCAATACAGCACGGGCCCGCTCGAGCTTGTTCGTTCGCTACGCAGCGGATTTAGCAACGAACTGAAATTGTTCACCACGTCGCGGGCGTTGCACACGCGTCAGCAACATTGGGCTGCGTTTGCGTCGGGGGACTATTGTCCACTGCTGACCAGCGGCGGGTTTGCAGAGAACGTTATCGCATTTTCTCGGCGATACCAAGATCGTTTGGTGGTCGTCGTGGTGCCGCGATTGCCTCAGCAATTTCTGCAATCCGATTCTCCGGTCGTGTCATTGGATCCGTGGTTGGCGTCGGCTTGGGCCGACACGACCGTCATGTTGCCTAGCGATTCACGGGTACCGCTGCGTGATACGTTTACGGATCAAATTTTCAATGTGACAGCCGATAAAAATGGCGGCGGACATCTGCGATTGAGCAAAGTGTTTGGTGAGTTTCCTTTTGGCATTTTAACGAACTAGGAAGATGATGCAGCCTCTACGTGTATGGCCGGGACGTCCTTATCCATTGGGTGCGACATGGGACGGACGCGGCGTCAATTTTGCTCTCTACAGCGAGAACGCAACCAAGGTAGAACTGTGTTTGTTCGACGATGTGGGCGATAAAAAGGAATCACACCGATATGTGATGGCAGAACATACCGACATGGTTTGGCACATCTATCTGCCGGATGCTCGCCCCGGTCAATTGTACGGTTATCGAGTCGATGGTCCGTACGAGCCCGAAAAAGGGCACCGGTTCAATGCCAACAAGCTACTGCTTGATCCGTATGCCAAGGTGATCGGTCGACTGCCGAAGTGGACCGACGCGATGTACGGTTATTTGGTGGGGGACGAACACCAAGACCTATCGTTCAGCCCGGTCAATAATGCAGCCGATGCCCCATTGGCGATGGTGGTCGATGAGGCGTTTACTTGGGGAGATCATCGGTTTCCTCAGATCCCGTCTCACCAGTTGGTAATTTACGAATTGCACGTGAAGGGTTTCTCGAAGCTCAACAAAGCCATACACGAACCGCATCGCGGCACCTATGCCGGACTCGGGTCGCACGAGTCGATCCGCTATTTGAAAGACCTAGGGGTTAACGCGGTCGAGTTGTTACCGATTCAAGTCCACAGCGATGATCGTTATTTGCAAGAGAATGGGTTGGTGAATTATTGGGGGTATAACACAATGGGGTTCTTTGCCCCCGATTCGCGGTATGCGGCGACCGATGAACCACTCGAAGTGATCCGTGAATTCAAAACGATGGTGCGAAACCTACATGATGCGGACATCGAGGTGATCCTTGACGTGGTTTACAACCATACATTTGAAGGGAATCAAATGGGACCGACGACTTCGTTTCGCGGCATCGACAACGCGGCCTACTATCGTTTGGTTGCCGATGATCAACGCTATTACATGGATTACACCGGATGCGGGAACACGTTGAACGTTCGCAATCCGCGAGTGCTGCAGTTCATCATGGATAGTTTGCGGTACTGGGTGACGCATATGCACGTGGACGGGTTTCGCTTTGATCTGGCGAGCACCTTAGCGAGAGAACTCCACGAAGTGGACAAGCTTGGTGCGTTTTTTGACATCATTCACCAAGATCCTGTGCTATCGCAAGTCAAATTGATTGCCGAGCCGTGGGATCTCGGCGAAGGGGGCTATCAAGTCGGCAATTTTCCGGTGGGATGGTCCGAATGGAACGGACGTTATCGGGATTGTGTTCGACGTTTTTGGAAAGGCGATGGAGGATTGGCGTCGGAGTTTGCGACGCGGATCACCGGATCGAGCGATTTGTACCAGTGGAATGGCCGTCGCCCCCATGCCAGCGTAAATTTTGTAACGTGTCACGACGGGTTCACGCTAAACGATTTGGTTTCATACAACCATAAGCACAACGAAGCCAACAAAGAGGACAACCGAGACGGAGCCGATCACAACGACAGCTGGAACTGCGGCGAGGAAGGCCCCAGCAAAGACGAAGCGGTCGTGCATCTGCGAGAGAAAAAGAAGCGAGCAATTTTGGCAACACTTTTATTGTCGCAAGGCGTTCCGATGTTGTTAAGCGGGGATGAATGCAGTCATACACAACACGGCAACAACAACGCCTATTGCCAAGACAACGAATTAACTTGGCTGGATTGGTCTTCGGATGAATCAAAAGATCAACTTCGTGAATTTGTGCAACAGGTCATTACGCTTCGCAGATCGCAACCGGTCTTCCATCGCCGGCGTTTCTTTCACGGACAAGCGATTCGCGGATTGGATAGTCTGGATGTCACCTGGTTGGACCCCGATGGCGAAGAGATGAGTGATGCCACTTGGAACGATCCGAGCGTCCGTTGTCTGGGCGTCCATTTTTGTGGTGGCAAGATCGACGTCGATGAATATGGCGAGCCAATCGTCGGTGACCATATTTTGATGCTGTTCAACGCCGACCACACGCAGGAGGTTGAATTCCGGTTACCCAAACTGGCAGCCGGCAAATCTTGGCAACGCGTGTTCGACACCGCACTGTTCGATGAAAACGGGACCGATATTTTGCAACACACCTACACCCTTAAAACATGCTCGCTGGTCGTGTTGAAGAGCCCAGTGGAAACGGATTAAGAATAGAAATCGCCCCAGTGCTATGCCCGACAACCGCCGATGACGGAAGGCGTAATAGTTCGGCAAGAAAACGACGGCATTGCCGTTCTGTAGCTACGCTGCTCCGAAAACGGCATCCGGTAATTTGCTGGGTGCGGGCAGACCGATAGCGATGGCTCTTATGGACAAGGCCTTAAATATCGGCTT
>NZ_JBFHFD010000142.1:0-15697 GCF_041583735.1 Novipirellula sp. | reverse complement strand
GGCCCGGCATGGGGTGATGTCGATACCTTTGCGATCGATTCGACCGACGATTTTGTCCCCGAGTCACCACCGGAACTGACCAGCGAAGCGTACGCGGAAGCCTACAACGAAGTGCTCGAATTGGGCTCGATTGACAGTGAAGTTCGCACCGAGGATCAAACCGAAGCAGGCCTCTTCTGGGCCTATGACCGCGCAGGATTGGGAACTCCTCTGGCACTCTATAACGACGTGCTGATTCAGATTGCCGAGCAGCAAGGCAATACGATGGAAGAGAATGCGGCGTTGTTCGCGCAGGCCTCGGTCGCGATGGCCGACGCTGCGATCGTGGCGTGGGAAACAAAGTTCAGTGAAGAATTCTGGCGTCCGGTCACGGCGATCCAAGCCGGTGATGATGACGGCAATGACCTAACCGAAGGCGATGCCGACTGGGTCGCACTGGGGGCTCCCAACGGCGAAGACCTAAGCGGGTTCACTCCCCAATTCCCAACCTACATCTCAGGTCATGCGACATTCGGTGGCGCATTGTTCACAACGCTGCAAGAATTCTACGGCACCGATGACATCGCCTTTGAGCTTACGTCCGAAGAACTCGAAGTGCTGTTGGAGAATCCTGAATTGCAGGAAGCTTATGGTATCGATCTTGACGACGCGACGCGTTCGTTTGACTCGTTCAGCGAAGCGATGGCCGAGAACGGTCGCAGCCGTGTCTACTTGGGTATTCATTTCAATTTCGATGACACCGTCGGTCAAGAAGTCGGCAGCGCGATTGCCACCAATGTGGCGTCCGAGTTTTCCGTCGCGGCAACCGATGACACGTCCGAAAGTGACAACGACAAACCGAACGACCGCAACAACGGACAACCCCAAGACAATCAAGACCGTGCCAGACTCAATCGCATCGCATTGGTGGATGCTGCTTTAGCCGACGAGGGATTTCTATTTTAACAGGCGAGTTCAATTATCATGTCTCGGTGGTTAACCGCACCGATAAAGGGCTCTTTGTCATGAGGCTCTATCGCGATCGCCGCAATTGCCTCGCTCGTCCTGCGACAATCTGAACCTGTCGTCAACTGCATAAAGAAGACGCCCTCGTTAAACGTGGGACGTTCGGGGCGGCCTTTGTCGAAGTTGAGTGGAGGTCCATGTTGCTCAGCCCCAGCCGGTGCAAGTTGCTGGCTTGCAGATCGTGACCATGCAACCGGTCTGCAGACGTTCGCTCAACATCGTGCGGTTGAGCTCGCGGTGAAACTGCGTGCAGTAAATCGGTTTGCTCTCGATTCGAAACGCCTGATTTTCGGTTCGCTCAATCGAGGCCAAAACGATCGCTCCGGGCGGCAAGTGGGTGACGCAATCTTGGTGCCCTATCGGGGCAAGAAAACGCTCCGGTAGCTGTCCAAAAACAGGATCCTCGCGGCCAGCCGGAGTCAAGCGAACTTCGACCGCACAAACGATCATGATACCGCCGCATGTGCGAACCATTATAATTGCGACCGGCCATCCGAACACTACGTGGCATTTGTATCTCGTTTTTTCAACTCCCCACGAGAACTCTCTATGAAGAAATGGAATTTCACAATTGGCTTGGCAATCGCTGTGGTTGCTGGTCCGTCATTAGCGACTGCTGCGGATCCAGAAAGTCGCATCGACCTGAGTCATTGGAAGTTGACGTTGCCAACGGATGCATCCAATCGGTTCAGCGGGCACCCAAGCGAAGTATCCGCGTCAAAGCTGGTTGCTGGATTTCAAAACGCCTATTTCCAGACCGACGCAAGGGGTCATCTGGTTTTCTGGTGTCCGGTCAACGGTGCCACCACCGAAGGAACTGAATTCCCGCGGTCCGAACTTCGCGAGATGCCTGATCCGAACGCCCCAGATGTGAATTGGCCGGCCCATGGCACTCACATTCTGGACGCACGTTGCCGGGTGATGCAGGTCCCCAGCAACTCAAAAGTGATCATCGGCCAGATCCACAGTTACACGGGGAAGACGAAGCCGCTGATTAAACTGCAATACTTCAAAGGCCGCGTTGAAGCATTGGTCAAGGTCAGTCCGAATGCGGGCAAGGATAAAAAGTTAACCTTTTCCGGCGGCGATTTGAACAGCGAGATCGCGTATCAAATCAAACTGCATGACGGTGTGCTAACGGTTACGGTCAATGGTGTAACGCAAACGCAAAACATTTTGCAGAACGATAACGACTGGGCCGACCAAACGTTCTATTTCAAAGCGGGTGTGTATCCTCAGGATAACGAAGGCGATGCGACCGAGGGAGCCCGCGTCGTGTTCACGGCCCTGAATGTTACTCATCACCCAAACCGCTTTTCATCGAAATGAAACGTCCAGTGGAAAGCGGCCATCTAAATGTTGGCGAATGCGCTAGCTGATCCGCCTCTCTTGCGTGTCGCACTCGGCGATCTACTGGCGATTTTGAAAACGCCATGATTGACCGTGGCCTCTCGAGGGGGCTCAAACGAGCAATTGCCCCCTACATAATATATCGTTTTTCTGTGGCACCCTATTGCATCATATAACGCATAGGTGATGGAGCAGAGGCACCTTCTGGCGGCCCCCCCCTCTGCTTCGATCGCTGGCTCGGTGGCGCAGTATCCTCCGATGCATGGTTCAATCGAGCCCAATCGCTCCACACACCGCTTGCTCCCCACGATCCACCATGGCGTCGTGAGTTCGCGATTGTCGTAGAGTCATTGCGATTCGATTTCTCAAACCGCCTCTGCTCGCCCGACGCCGCAAGTGACGCGAAAAAAAGGAAGGCTTTCGAGTGACAATGCAATCACCCTTCGGACCTTGAAAATGGAAGTACTGCATGAACGGTCTTCGCCGACTCGGATTCATCGGCCTCACCCCCACTCGCCAATCGCGATGGTCTCGGCAATCAAGACGACGAACAAGCCGGTGACGACCGCCGATCCCGTATCGGTGTCGAAGGCGTGACGCTGGAATTGATTGACAGCGATGGGAACCTGGTCGACACGACCGTCACCAATAGCGATGGAAATTATCAATTCGATTCGTTCGATCGTAGCGGGAAACACCAAGTCCAGATTGCCGCGTCCAACAACGTCACTGTGATCGGATCCGATTCCATCAACGTGCTGATTCGCAATGGCGACTCGCATCGGAAGAACATCCATTCTGCAGTCACGGTCTAGGAAGGACCGGATTATTACCGAGGTAGCGGCTGTGTTTGGAAGTCAGTTGCTGTCAAAGCGTCCCTAGTTGGGCACGACTTCATCTACATCGCTTCAGGAGAGATCCAATGATTCATCGAACGAACATTCAGGCCCTTGACGCCTGGTTCGCATCACTCGCCAACGATCGGGATTCGGTATGGGACCAGGAGGTACAAGATCAAGCGAGCGAGTCGGAATGGGTGATTTCGACGACGGATTTCACCCCACCACTGTCACGCGAATCGGCCCTGTTCCGCGAATCGGCCCTGTTCCCCGAATCGACAAGGCCGAATCCCACCGCAAAGCCAGCTGCACTTCGCGGGCTTCGACAAAGAATTTCGCGGTTCGGCGTGTGACCAAGAATTATCGAAATTGATCTTCAATATCAGCCACGCTAACTCGCATTTCATCACGACAGCATCCGATTGAAATCAACCCTAGATCAGATGCAGTGGCTTTCATTCCGATATCTTCATCCTCGAACTCAATAATATCGTCAAGTATGACTGCATCGACGTTATCGTCGCAGAAAGTCGAGACGGATGCGAGCTTGGGTGACGCTGCTGCCAGAGTCGCGTTGGTCCCAACCGCTAACGCAGAGATGCCTCTATACTCTTCAAACGAATCAGCACTTCGTTTCGTCGCAGCGGTCCGGGAGTGAAGGGCGGATCGTAGCCTGCGGTTTCAGCCGCTTGCTCGGCAACCAATCCTTTCTGCTCGATCCACGCTCGCAGCTTCGCTTCGGCCTCGCTCGCGGTCTTGGTATTCATGATGCCTGAGAAGCGAATCACCGCAAAACGGCCACCTTTGCGTTCGCGGATTTTAACGTCCGCGGATACCGGCTCAGGCGGACCTTCGGAAGCAACCTGCTTAGGAATCACAAACCCCATTTGACCTTTGGTTTCCTCCTCGCCCGCTTCCATAAAGACCGGCGTGGTCATCTCGATTTTTTGCTTGGCTTCGTTTCCGCCGCTGATGTAGCCAAACAGACGCATGAAGCTGCCGTCACGACCTTTGGAATCACGCTTCATTTCGGTCGCGGCCAATTTCAGATCAGGATAATCGCGGATCTCAAACTCGCCGTCGGTTTCGACCACCGTGTACTCGGCCGATTCGTACCCGGCAAACGCCCTCATATTCCAAGCAAAGATGCCTGCGACGACGACCAATAGGATCAGGGTAATGTGACTCATTTTTCTTCTCGTCATCGAACAAATCCCGGTGCCAGGGTTCCAAGAGGGGAAAGATTGACCACCAGAACTGTAGATAGACGGCAAGAGATGCGAATCGACCACGCCGAGGTTCACCTATTTGACTTGACGCCACACCTTGATGTCATCCACTTCGACACCATCCCCTTGGCAGCGAAAAACCAGCGTCGGTTTCTTGACGCCAAATGTGGGATGACTCGCTTTAAGCGTTCCGTCGCCGTCGATCGTCGCGGTCACGTAGGTTTCCCAAGTGGTCAATCGCAGCGTGTACCAACGGTCTTTTTCGAACGACATCGACTCGTTTGCAAGCACTTCGTTGGGATCCTGTTTGGGATTTTTCTTGTCGACGTGCTTCATGATTTTCCACGCACTTGGGGTGACGATCACTGAAAACAGGTGTCCCTTTTTGTCGAGTTCGCCGGGTGCCGGATCAAAGCCAAAATGAAACGCCTTGGCATCGCCGAGCAAGCGGAATCGCAACTGGTAAACCGCGTTGTTGGTTTCCACGGGGAACCGGGCAGCCGCCGCATGCTTGTCCGACGCTACTTCGCTGACTTTGAGCACTCCATCTTTGACAGCCCAGTTTCCGGTATTGATATGCCACTTGCTATCGAGCGAGTCGGAATCAAACGTTTGATCGACGACCAGCTCGCTATTGGCCGGTGGAGCCTGCTGGGCAACCGCCAAGCTACTGGAAAGCAAGCAAACACAACACGCCGCAAGTGAGATTCGAATCATCATGGGAATATCCACCAGTGAAAAGGGAAGTGAGTAAAGTGGAAAGACGACAAAAAAGATTGTACCAGCCAATCAACCCGACCGAAAAACTCGCCCGTCATCATCATTTGATCCCGCGCAAGTCAGATCTCCGCTGTCCTTAACTGCAACCGCCGTAGATTAAGAGTACGATTAAGATTAAGTAGGAAAAACGAGTCCTGTTGGGGTGACATTTTAATTTTTGGTATTCCGTGGCCCTTGCTGGCGAAAACCAACGCATTGGTTTGTAGACCACCTTTACCATTGCCGCTTCTCTCGGAATCACGACTCATGTATCGCCTGCTCCCCCAACTCGCCATATTTGCGCTGATCGCCTGCTCGAACATCGCCACTGCACAGCCTCCAGGGCGTGGTGGCCCGCCGGGATTTGGGGGTCCCGGTGGGTCACCGATCGAGATGATCAGCCAAATATTTGATCAGGCCGATGCGAACCGTGATGGCTGTTTGAGCAAGCAAGAATTGTATCTCGCAATGCAAACGATGCAGGCGAACAATCAACGCGGGCGTGGTGGGCCACCGCCACAAAACAATGCCTATGGTGCCCCGGCTGGTCGCGAAATGGATCGCCAGCCTCCCGCAGGCGAACATGCCGGTCCGCCACCAAGTCCAGGCCAAGTGCTTCCTGATTTTATCGTCGAATCACTTGAATTGACCGACCGACAAACTCGCCAATTGAATGCGTTGCAGTCCGATGTCACTAAACGACTCGCGGGCATCCTGACGGACGAGCAGGAAGCGAAGCTGCAAACTCCACCCCCGCCGCGCCATGGTGGCCCCGACGCTGAAGATGGTGAACGGGGTCGCCCGCAGCGGCCTGAGTAAAGCTCGCAACACCCTTAGCAAGCAACGCCAAGTCGTTTCATCGCGAGCATTCACCGCTCGCGTCTCGGCGGCTACGAAACCGCCAAGACATTGGCGCCCTTGATCTGCCCACGGCGGAGGTTGCGAAGCGCCTCGTTGGCTTGATCCAGTGGATACAGTGTGACTTCGGGCCGCAGTGGGATCTCGGCCGCCAATGGCAGAAACTCGGCAATATCACGGTGGGTTAAATTTGCGACCGATTTGATTTCACGTTCCATCCACAAATGTTCGTGATAGCTCAATTTCAGCAGTTCGTCTTTGTCCGCATCCTCTTTGCGGATCGCGTTGATCACCAGCCGCCCGCCGGGGCGAAGTTTCTTCATCGATTCGACGACCGGTTTCCAAGCTGGCGTGGTGTCGATGATCGCTTGCAGCGGCTCGGGCGGCACCGCATCAACGCCACCGGCCCAATCGGCGGCTAATTGACATGCGAACTGCTGGACCGATTCGTCGCGAGTGAACACGTAGACGGGCGAGTTTGGGTACAGATGTTTTGCGGTGGGCAGCACCAGATGCCCCGAACCGCCAAACCCCATCAATCCGAGTGGCTCGCCGTCGCGAAGCCCTGTTAAACGCAGCGCACGGTAGCCGATCGCGCCGGCACACATCAGCGGTGCCGCTTGCGTGTCGCTCAGTGAGTTGGGGATCGCCACCGCGTAATCTTCGGGAACCGTCATGAATTGGGCGTAGCCACCGTTGACGTCGCACCCGGTCGCAGCGAACTGGGGCGATAGATTCTCGTCTGCTGTGCCGCTGGAGTGATGAATCCATCCCACACCGACGCGGTCACCGCTGGCAAAACGGGTGACGTTCGCACCGCACTCAACCACGCGGCCCACGACTTCGTGGCCCAATACGACTGGCAACCGAGGCGGCGTCAGTCGGCCTTCGATCTCGTCGAGTTCGGTGTGACAAACGCCACACGCCGCGACCTGAATCAACAGTTCGTTCTCTGCCGGTTCGGGCGTTGCCATCTCGACGCATTGCAACGGATCTGGTCGCTCGCTGAGCGGAGCCGTCTGCGACAGCACCATCGCTTTCATTGAATCTTCCGTACCGATTTGTCACACCTAAAGACCTTCCCACAATCAGGTGCAAACGCGATACCATTGGTTCCCGAGAGCGGAAGTCGCCAACGGCTTGTTGAATTCGCGAGCCGCTCGCGCGTCAGCGACCGGGGCCCACGCACTACCCGGTGCCTGACGGCCCACGGCTCACCGTTGCGATTTCCATTTGGATTGAATCAACAAGCCGTCAACAATTTCGGAAAGCACGGCATTTTGGTCGATCGAGAGAGAATCGCCGAACGTCTTAGCGGTGATTGTCGCGTGAATCCTGTGTTTTCGCGAGCGGCGTGACCAAACGTGTCAAGGGTTTCGACTAGAATCTTCGCCATGGATCGAGAAGCGATACGATCATTTTTAGAATTCTCACCTGCCATTCGTTTGCTCAAAGCGGATCAGGGGGCGTACGTCCTGTTCTTTCTCTACCAAACATTCAAGGGCGCTGGTTCAGCGGGTGCGATTTTATTGCCTCAAGATGAACTCATTCACCGCTTGGAAATCTACCAAGAGCAATTGTGGCACGAGGAGCATCCCGTCCTGAGCGGATCCGCAGACCGTTATTTACGGGAGTGGTCTGACGCGGGATGGCTGCGACGTTTTCTGTCACCGGAGTCTTCGGGACGGCATTATCAGCTAACCCGTCACGCTGAGGACGCAATCCGATTTGTCGATACGGCGCTGTCACGAGACACTCGATTGGTCGGAACCGAAGGGCGGCTGCGGTTGGTGATCGACACGCTATCGGATATTGCCCGGGGAGCGTCAGCGGATCCTGACCGCCGATTGGCTGAGTTGATGGCCGAGAGGGATCGAATCGATGCCGAAATCAAAGCCATTGAGTCGGGTGTTGCCGTCCAGACGTATCATCCCGCACAAATCAGAGAGCGGTTCCATACCGCGGTGGATCTACTGAAAACACTGCAAAGCGACTTTCGTGCCGTCGAAGACCGCTTTGTGGAAATTGCACGCAAAGTGCAACGCGATGCCATCGATGCCGAGCGAACTCGAGGCCAGATTTTAGCCGAAGCCCTTGATGCCGAAGACCTTGTCAACCAGCAAGACGAGGGAGTCAGTTTCAATGCATTTGTCACATTCCTGCTTTCGCCTCAGGCTCAATCTCAGCTTCGCAAAACCATCGGCGAGGTCACTCGGTTGGAGGAGATCGCGTCCGAGCGAGAGTCGATCGAGCACATGCGACGAATGGTCCCTTCGTTGTTGGCCGAAGCCGACAATGTGCTGCGTCAGACAGGTCGATTGTCGCAAACGCTTCGTCGGTTGCTCGACCGGCAATCCTCAGGACACCGTAAACGCACCGCCGAAGTCCTTGCTGAGATTCGTACCTTAGCTGCTAAAATGAAACAAGAAACGCAACAAAGTGGTCAACCGGTACCGACCACGATTGGTTTGCAAATCGAAACGAGCATCGAGGTGACATCGCCGTTGGCACGTCCGTTTTGGACGCCGCCACAAGTATTTGATGTCGTTCCGGAAACGCATGTGGTTGACGTCGCGTCGATCGAGCGACAAGCTCGAAAATTGGCTTCACTGAAACGACTCGAGTGGGACCGGATGCGAGACACCATCGCGACGGCAACTGAAAACCAATCATCGATTCGATTGTCGCAACTGCTCGGCATGCGTCCACCGAAAGCTGGCGTGATCGAATTGCTCGGATGGTTACAGATCGCTCACGACGATGGTCACCGCATTGACCGCGACGCCGAGGAGATCATTGACGTGCAAACGACGGACGAGACAACCGGTCGACCGCAACTTACCCGTGTGAAAATGCCCTTGGTGACCTTTCTGCGAACCGAGGAAAAGAAGAACGAATCCCTGCGAAGAACGAGACCTCGGTAAATGTCCCAGGAATCAACCGACATCCTTTCGCCCGATCATTTTCCACCTCCCGTTCCCTGGGCGCCGGCGGCCGTACGATTGTTGCAGGGGATCGTCTATCACGATGATGCCGGTGATGCGTGGGAGCGTATCTTGGCTGGATTGACTCCGCTAAGCGATTACTTTGCGCGTATTGGCTTGATGTTGGTGGTCAACGAAGAGGATGGATTTGCGTACTTGCGACAGATCGATAGCACGGTGTTGCCGCCCGACTATCCTCCGCTTCCAAAGTTGTTTCGCAGTGTTCGCTTGACATTCGAAGCATCACTGTTGTGCGTGCTGCTGCGGGATGAACTGCGTCGGTTTGAAGAGGAAATTCACCGAGATGGACGCTGTGTCGTCACGCAAGCGTCGTTGTTGGAACTGTGGCAGTCGCTGATTCCGGGCGATCACGACGCGATACGATCGAACCGAGCATTGGGCAGCAACCTACGAAAGTTGGAGGAGTTGAAATTTGTACGCCAGTTCGAAAAAAATCCCGCTAGCTGGGAAGTGCGGCGAATTCTGAAAGCCCGCCTGCCGCTAGCTGAACTCGAGCGTTTACGTGTCGATTTGGAAGCCGAGCTAAAACGTCGGGCGGAGGCCAGCGATGATGCAGCCGCCAATGTGTCAACTGATGATACAGCGGAGAATAGCGATGACTGAATCAACGACGCGCGACACCCCGCTTTTCTTGCCACAGGATGGCAACGAGATGTCCGATTCCAGTCGTTTTCCTGGTTTTCGGCTATCCACCTTTGAAGTCTTCAACTGGGGCACGTTTGATGGTGAAGTACATTCGTTTGCACCTCGTGGTGCAACGTCATTGTTGGTCGGTGAGAACGGTGCGGGGAAATCAACCCTCGTCGATGCGATGTTGACGCTGTTGGTGCGACCGGGCGTCCGTAACTATAACGTGGCGGCGGGAGCGACCAAAAAAGAACGCGACGAACGCACGTACATTCGCGGTGCGTATGACCGAACCGCAGGCCGTGACGAGAAACCACAAATCCAATACCTTCGCGATGGCAACCATCACTACACCGCGTTATTGGCAACTTTTACCAGCGGATCGCATGACAGCGTAACACCGGCAAAACAATTTACCGTTTGCCAAGTCATGTATTTGACGTCGGCAGGCGAGAAAAAGATCGTCTACGGTTTTGACACACGGCCGCGCACGATTGCCGGAGATCTCGGCGGTTTGAGTTCAGGCAGCGAAATCAAATCAATGATGTCCGATCGTGGTTTTAAGACCACCGAAAACTACAAGCAATACATGTCATGGATGCAGCGTCAGGTCAAGTTCCGTCCTAAGGCGATGGATATCTTCAACCAAACTGTCGCAGTCAAGGATGTCCAGCGTTTGGATCAATTCATTCGCGACCACATGCTCGAAAAGAAGCCTTGGAATGACAAGGTTTCCAACTTGTTAAATCACTTTGCTGAATTGAGTGAAACGCATCGTGCACTTGTTCAAGTACGTCAACAACATGAATTGTTGCAACCGCTTGTACGGATGGGCCAGCGGTACCGGAAGGCTAACGAACGGCTGATTGAAACACGTCAGCAGCATGTGGCCATGGAATTATTCTTCGATGGAGCCACCGAGCAATTGCTGCGTCCAATGTGCGAGCAGTGGAAGATACGAATTGAACACTTAGATGAGCAGATCGAGGTGCTTGATGAATCGCTGAAAAACAAACGAAGCGACGCAGCCGGTTTGCAGCATGAGATCGCACACAGCGGGGGAGCCCGACTGCAGCGATTGCCCGATTTAATTGCCAATCAGGAACAACTTGCGAAATCCAAGCGAGAGAAACGACTGGCCATCGAAGCAAAACTAAAACAAGCTGATATCCACATTGCGTTGGCTAGCGTCGAGCAACTCGAAAAGGCTCTTGTTGCGGTTTCCCATCGTCGTCAGCAATTGATGGCCACCCGGAAAACTTCACTCGCCCAGCTGCAAACCAAGAACTATGAACTGGGTGTGATGCAGCGAGAACTTGCTGACGAGCGAGCAGAATTGGAGTCGCTTCGTCGTCGCAAAGGAAATCTTGATGACGCGTTTATCGAAGTCCGTGATGTATTGTGTGACGCACTTCGTCTATCGCCATCGGATTTGCCGTTTGCCGCCGAATTGATGGCCGTGAGTCCTCAGCATCTCCGCTGGGAAGGGTCGATCGAACAGGTACTACACTCGTTCGCACGCACATTGTTGGTTCCCGACGACTTGTATACTCGTGTTTCAGGCTATGTCGATGGCCGGCGTTTGACCGACGCTCAAGGTCGTGGTCGTCGGTTGACGTACGACCGCGTGGGTCCGCAGCACGATATACCGCAATCGGGAATGACTGATTTGTGTTTACCGGAAATGCTGGTCTATCGCGACGATCACCCGCTAGCCACCTATGTTCGCGGCCAGATTCAGAGTCGTTTTGACCATTTGGCGTGCGAAACGCTCGAAGCCTTCCAGATGGCGGGACGACGCGCGATGACGATTCATCGACACGTCAAGCAAAACGCACGACAACATGCCAAGGACGATCGCAGCGATGTGCATGACCGCCGACACTTTGTGCTCGGTTGGGACAACAAGGCAAAACGCGAAGCAATCGAAGAATCGATCCACGAGCATGCCGAAGCGATCCGGCAATCCGAGGCCGTCATTACGGCGCTACAGCGTTCATCGGACCATGCGGCAACGACACTGTCGGTTCTAGACGAAGTGGCCACCGTCACTCAGTTTGACGATATAGACGATCATCGCCACGACTTTGAAGCGTCGCAGCTTCGACTCGAAAAGCAAAAGTTGGAAGCGTCCAATGATCGAGTCACTCAGCTTAAAAACAAGTTGGCAGAAATCATCGCCGAAGTCGAAGGCTTGGACGCAGAGCGAGATCGATTTTTTGATGAGCGTTCACAAACCAAAAAACAGCTTTGCGATGGTGAACTTGTATTGACGTCCGTGGATGAAAGGATCACGGCGGCAAAACGTGACGGCCGCTGGGAATCCGCGACGACTCAATTTGCTGCGATCCAAGAACGACTTGGCAGCCGGTTTCTAACGATCGAAAACATGGGCCGGTTGCCCACCGAAGCCGCCTACGAAATGTCAACTCAGATCGCCGAACTCGAGCAATCGGTCGAACCGATTCGCGACCAGATGACCAAGGCGATGAGTCGATTCTTGACGAAGTTCCCTGTTTTTGAATCCGAGCTCGATCCAACTCCATCGGCGCTATCGAGTTTCGAGCATCTTCATGTGCGAATCAGCAAAGACGACTTGCCGCGACACGAGCGGCGATTCAAACAGCGGCTAAAGGAAAAAGTACTGCAAGAGATTGGCTTTTTGCACGGCAGTTTGGAGGACGAACGCGAGGAGATTCGCAGCAAGATTGAGCTTCTCAATGAAGCCCTGCGTCAATTGGATTGGAAACCAGGAACATTCATGCGATTAGAGCCCACCGACACCACGGACGCCGAGATTCGTGATTTTCGTCGAGAGTTGGCGGGATGTTTGGAGGGAACGTTTGACGGTACCGGCGAGGCCAACGAGGCCACGTTCAAGCGAATTGAGACGCTGGTCGATCGATTACGCGATGACGCCAATCTACGCTGGCGCGAAAAGGTCATTGATGTCCGCAATTGGTTCAATTTTGCCGCTCGCGAATACGATCGAGTCTCCGGTGCTTCGGGAAGCTACTACGACGGTGGCGCCGGCCAATCGGGCGGCGAAAAAGGAAAGCTGGCATTTCTGGTTCTGGTGGCAGCGATCGCTTATCAATACGACCTGCAACCCGATGAACCCAACAGTGACCGGTTCCATTTTGTCATGGTCGATGAAATGTTCTCGCGAAGCGATGACGCGAGAGCAAAATACGCCATGGATTTGTTCGCACGTTTTCGCTTGCAACTGGTCATCGTGGCGCCGCTAGACGCAAAGGCTCGGATCACCGAAAGTTACGTCGGCATGTACGGGCATATCATCAAAGACCCCGACACCAATCGCAGCGAATTGATCAGCTTAACGGCACAACAGTATCGAAAAATCCAGGACGAAGAGGGTTAATCGTCCATGATCGCTCCGGAAACCATTACCCAAAAAGCGAGGCGTTTGTTTCCCAAAGCAGTGGATGCGTGGATCGCAGGAGAACTCGAATCGTTTTTTCCTTACCGCATGCCTGCCGACCTGAAGGTGCCGACAAATCACGCTGACGCGATTCGGCAAGTCGAAATGCTGCGTCAATCGGCAAAGCAGACGCGTGGATTTGGATACCGCGTCGTTTGGCAATCACGTCGCAGCCGCACCCATGGATTGAACGATTTCCCGACCGCAATCGAAATCGAGTCGATGGAAGACTTGGCTCGTTTATCCGATCGCAGCGAGGACTGGAGCCGATTGCAAGTTGCTGTGAATAAATTGCGTGATCGGCAACCCACGCTTGAGCGTTGGCTGGCCCGCCGCTCCAATTGGAAAACACTCTTGGATGTTTCCAACTCGCTCGATGGATTGCTCGATGTGATTGATTACTTCCAAAACAACCCACGTCCGGATTGCTTCGCCCGCGAATTGCCGCTTGCGGTATCGACCAAGTTGATTGAAAGTAACCGGCGGCGGTTGGCGGCGTGGCTAGACATCGTGTTGCCGCCATCGGCGATCGATCCGCGGTACGGTTACGACGAGTTTGAACCACGTTACGGATTGCGCTATGCGCGACCTCATTTCTTAGTGCGAGTGCTCGATGAGCAACTGCAACACGATCTGGGGTTGCCGTTTGCAGAGATCTCGCTGCCTGCCGAATCGCTTGCATCATTGCAAGTGAATCATGCCCGCGTGATCATCGTCGAAAATAAAATCAACTTACTTACGTTGCCAAAGCTGACACGAACGATCGCCCTGGGTGGGTTGGGCAACGCGGTCACCCAATTGTGCGACGTGAGTTGGCTGCAGACATCCGACGTTCACTACTGGGGTGATCTTGACGCCGATGGTTTTGCAATCCTGGATCGGTTGCGGCAACGGTTGCCGAAAGTACAAAGCTTGTTGATGACGGCAGAGGTATTTGAATCGCTGTCAGAGATCGTCACTGCGGGCAATGGCGTTTCGGTGAGAGAGCTTCATCATTTGACGATGACCGAGACCGCGTTGTACCAGCGACTTTGCCAGTCGAACCAGCGGCTAGAACAGGAGCACATTCCCCAAACGGTAGTCCAAAAAGCGTTTGAACATTGGGGCGTCAGCGAACGAACCGAAACCAACCGTTAACGTAGGAACGCCAGCAACATATCGAAGCTGTGTCCGTTGGCGATGGCAAGAACCACAACAAACGACAATAGCATTCATGAAGTGCGAACACATGCGAGATTGGGTCAACTGACATTTTAGACACTGTTCGAAACTAACTTCGTCATTCGAGTTTTGTGACCAATCACGCGGGTGAAGTGTTTTCTCTGTAGTGGACGAGGCTACAAGTCCCATCGTGCCACGAAGTCGCTGGGACTCGTTGCCTCGTCCACTACCTGCAAAGCTGACGGTCGAGCACCGGGTAACCTGCGGGAACGGCCGAAAGGCTTCGCGACTTTCGCTACGAAGCGGGCGGACGGCCGAAAGTCTTGACGGCTTCCGCTACTACGGGGCGAGGTCGGGACGCTGCGAGTTGATTTGTTGTTTTAGGATCGCTTTGAATTGCTCGACCTTTTCTGGATATTGGGCGGCAAGATCATTGCGTTCTTCGTTGTCCTGCAGAATGTTGTAAAGCTGAAACAGCCCTTTCTTCCTGTCGGCTTCCACCAGTTTCATGCCATCGCCGGCGATCAGGGCACAACTGCCCATTTGAGAAAAGCTGTTGTTGACGATGACATAATCATGCGTCTGAGTCTGGGGTTCGCCTCGCAGTGTCGGCAGGTACGAGATACCGTCTTTGCCAGCCGGTTTTTCGACCCCGAGAAGATCCGCCAACGTCGCTAGGAAATCGTAATGCGCGGTCAGTAGATCGGTTTCGCTTCCCGCTGCAATCTTCTCTGGCCAACGCACGATCAGTGGACATTGCATTCCGCCTTGGTATCCGCTGCGTTTCAATCCAGCGCGTCCTCCGGCACCGTCGAAAATGTCGCCATGTTCGGACGTTCGCCATTTTTTGTCGGTCAAATTGGCTGGTTCGCCGTTGGGCAACCGTTGTTGTTTGTAGTCGGGTTTGGGGCCGTAATAAAGTTCGTGGCCATTGTCCGAGGTAAACACGACGACGGTATTTTTATCGAGCCCCAATCGTTTCAGCTCGCTCATGATCAGCCCGACATGATCGTCGAGCATTTTGACCATCGATGCGTACTTCTTTTCCGCAAGCGACATCGTCGGATGATTGGCAAAATCGGGGTGCAATTCGGGGATCGCAACCGGGCCGTGCGGAAGTTGGGTGGGATGATACAAGAAGAAACGTTCCTCTTGATGATCTCGCAGATACTTCAAGATGCCTTTGATGAATACATTTTGCGAATAGGTTTCTCCGCCATAGCCGACTGGTTCATCTCCCTTTTCACTTGTTTTGCCACAATCAGCGAGGGTGTTTCCAGGCAATTCGAATCGTTCGCCATTCCGCCACAGATAGGGTGGATAAAAACCGTGGCACCGCTGGTGATCATAGTAGCCTTCGTAGAAATCCCAGCCAAAGCGTTTCACCTGTTCGTGCCAAGTCAGAAAGCCGCGGTCGAGTTT
>NZ_JBFHFD010000141.1:0-15712 GCF_041583735.1 Novipirellula sp. | reverse complement strand
CGGCGCGAGAATGCCCAGCCAGAAGGCCAAAGGAAAACGAATCGACAGCAATCTGTTCTTCTCAGCCGACCCTAAAATGAAAGACAAGTTCGTTCAATTTGGCTGGGACCTGCATTCGATCGTCGCCGACCCACTGTTTATCGATCCGGCAAGCGGCGACTTCCGTGTCGCACCGGGGTCGCCCGCGTTTGAGATCGGCTTTGAAAATTTCCCGATGGATCAATTTGGCGTCAAAAAGCCATCGCTAAAGGCGATCGCCGAAACGCCGGTAATTCCCGAGCTTGAAATCCCTGGCCAAAACTCGCCGTCAAATGACGCTGCGGACACTACGGTGGCCATGGACTTGTATTGGCTGGGCGTGACCTTGCATGCGTTAGAGGGCGAAGAGTTTTCAGCCTACGGTGTCAGCAAACAAGACGGTGGCGTGGCTTTGCTTGATTTTCCAAAGCATTCGCTTGCTGCCGCTGCCGGATTCCAGGAAAACGACTTGGTGCTCGCGATCAATGACACAAAAATGGTCAGCGCCGAGGATCTGATCGCGGCCTACACGCGGGCGGGTAACACGCCGCTACGAGTGCGCGTGGTTCGTGACCAAGAAACGATCGACCTGCAAATCGAGGATCATCCCTATGTCGTGATCGAATCGGCATCGACGCCCGCCGAGTTCTCGGCACTGCGGTTGCCAAAGGCAGCGACAGGAAAAGTATCGGCAAACCAAACCACCCAAAACGAGCCGCTCAAAGTATTGATCGACGGCGAATTGAACCGTGACTATGGTCCTGTGTTTCAAAACGGGGTTCAAAACGGAGCTTACAAATTGGACCTAGGCGCGGTGAAGTCGGTCTCGGCGATCACCAGTTGGTCGTTCAACCAGAATCAGAAACGCGGCGTCCAGAAGCTGAGTTTGTTCGCAAGCAAAGCAAACACCGATCCTGGATGGAAGCTCAGCGACCGCTCTCGCTTCATCCCACTGGGCACTATCGACACCCGCAGCACCGCGTCCGACGACTTCACCGCAGCCTCGCTACGGGCGTCGGACGGCAAGTCATTGGGCAATTTTCGCTGGATCATTTGGCAGGTTTCTCCGGTAAGCACGTCGCGAGAAAACACCGCTTTTCAAGAACTGAATGTCGAAGTCCAGCAATAACGTTCCGATCCTTTTTTTTCGGTACGTCGAAGTATTAAAAAAGAATGATGCGTGGGAGATCCGTGACCGCTTGTCGGACGAATCAACCGCGGTCATCCGGTAAACACACGATGGCCTGCGATACACCGCAGGTATAAAATTTGCCACCAGAACTCTCTGGCGGCATCGATGCTTCCTTTTCCTGTCTTTTGGGCTGTCGTCTTTCGCCAGCCACCCTTCTTTTCTTTTTCAAAGGTAGTGATCATGAATGGTAAGAGAGTAAACTGCGGTTTCACTTTGGTGGAATTGCTAGTCGTCATCGCAATTATCGGAGTGCTTGTCGGCCTACTGTTGCCGGCGGTACAGGCGGCTCGTGAAGCTGCCCGGCGAATGAGCTGCAGCAACAATTTTAAGCAGCTAGGTCTGGGAATGCATAACTATCATTCCGCGTACGACCAACTGCCGACACATGGTACCGGAACGCTGCTTCCGGCCCCCGGTAAATCGTGGTGGGAACCGACACCGCTAGCCAATAACATGCAGCTGAGCATGCTGGTCGGCGTGCTTCCGTTTGTCGAACAGCAAGCATTGTGGGAACAGATTTCCAATCCGAGCCAGGTCGGCGGAACCTGGAACGCGATGGGTCCCACCCCTGACGAAATCACCTATGTGCCATGGACGATCGACATCCCATCGTACCGCTGCCCAAGCGATCCTGGGGTAGGCCTTCCCGCGTTGGGGCGAACCAACTACGCCGCCTGTATTGGCGACTCATGCGACGAAACCGCTTATGGCCCTTGGCCCAACACCCGCAACATCGGCATGACCCGAACACGTGCGCAAACGGCACAAAAAGCTCATCGCGGCTTCTTCAAACCGTTTGATGTCACGAAGTTCCGTGACTGTTTGGACGGACTGGCCAACACGATCGCCATGGGTGAGATTGCGACGTCGCTCGGTGACAAAGACAACCGGACCGTACTGCCTAACTACACCTCGGGTAACAATAACGCGACGATGACTGTGATTCGCGATAACCCGAAGGCATGCGAAGGGGTGATCGATCCAGCCCGTCCTCGTTTCTGGACTAGCGACAGTCGCCCTACGCGTGCCCGCGGTTACCGCTGGGCCGATGCCAAGACCATCTTTTCGGGCATGACCACAATTTTGCCACCCAATAGCGAGATCTGCTCGCGTACCAACGGCGATGACTTGAACCTTGTTGGATCGGTATCTAGCTATCACCAAGGCGGCGGTCATGTGTTGATGGGCGACGGTGCGGTGAAATTCATTACCGACTCGATCGAAGCAGGCAATTCGCGTGCAGGCATGGTGTGGGCTTCAGGCACGGGTGCCCAGGCTCCTGGTTCCCAAAGTCCCTACGGGCTATGGGGTGCATTGGGAACACGTGGTAGCAAAGAAGTTATCGGCGAATTCTAGCCCGCAAAAAAGTTTGCTTTTGATCCGTTGTATCGAAGACGTCCGTCGCCACACTTGACCTGCGGACGCCTTCTCCTTCCCCATCAACCAACGTCCTGATTAACCAAACGGTGTTCCAGTGAAACGCTTTGCATTGATTCCCTTATTGCTATCCAGTTTTCTTCCCCTGATGTCGGGTTGCAGTGATCCTAAACCCACCTCGGTAACCGAAGGTTTGCCCCCCTCGGCCATCGAAGAATACAAGGCAAACGAGAAGAAACTGATGGAAGAAACCCAACAGTCGATGAAATAATCATCAACGACTGCATCCACTGCGGATGACCGAAAACGCCGAAGGCACTCGCTGCAAATCCGTTATTTGCCGATGTGTCTTCGGTTTTTCATTTAGATCCGAGACAAATGAAGATCAAGACGAGTACCACAACACGCGCGACCCCAAACAGGCAAATTCCCCCCATGATCAGCCGATTGACGATGATCCATCCAGCAGTGTTAATCCTACTAATGTCGATGTTCGTATCAGGCGTCGTCGACCGAGCTTCGGCGAATGAACCTTCGAGCAAACCGAACATCCTGTTTATCTTTGCCGACGATTGGGGATGGGGCGATCTTGGATGCCACGGTCATCCGTATGTAAAAACACCCAACATCGATCGGCTTGCTCGCGAAGGTACGGATTTCCATCGCTTTACGGTCGCCAGCGGCGTCTGTTCGCCGAGTCGCACCGCGGTCATGACGGGGCACTTTCCGGCCCGCTACAACATCGACGGACACTTTGCCTGGGTGCCCAGCAATGCCAAACGCAATATGCCGGATTGGTTGGATGTCAACGCAGTCACGATGCCACGACTGCTGAAGTCGGCTGGATATGCGACGGCCCACTTCGGCAAATGGCACTTGTCCAACGACATGATCCCCGATTCGCCGTCGCCAGGCGAATATGGATACGACACCTACGGCGCGTTCAATTGTTCGGGCGAACAAATGCCAGTGCACGAGGACGCCGACAACGCGATTAAATTCATTGAAAACAGCAATCAAGCTGGCAAGCCGTTCTTCATCAATTTGTGGGTGCATGAACCCCACACGCCGTTTCACGTGGTACCAAAATATCGCTGGCGATTTCGCGACAGCGGACTCGAGGAAACGGATGAGATTTATGCATCCGTGCTGGCGCATGCGGACGATCGAATTGGCGAGGTCCTTGATACACTTGACCGGCTCGGTTTAAGCGACAACACCCTGGTGATCTTCAGCTCGGACAATGGCCCTGCTCGGGGGAAACCAGATGCGACACTCGATCTAACCTACGACACGGCCACCGGCGCCGGGTTTGGGATCGCCGCATCCAAAGGCATCACCGCAGGCCGCAAAGGCTACAAAGCATCTTTGTTCGAAGGGGGCATCAACGTTCCGTTCATCGCACGATGGCCGGGCAAGATTGCCGCTGGCAAAGTGGACGATCGGCTGATGATTTCCGCCGTCGATTTGCTGCCAACGTTTTGCGAATTGGCTGGTGCCGAATTGCCTCCGTCGTACACCCCTGATGGGATGTGCCAATTGAGTCAGCTACAGGGCCAATCAAGCGATGGTCGCAGCAAGCCACTGTTTTGGAAGATGGATGGCCATGGCAAACCAAAAAGCGAGAACAGCTATCACTGGGTGTCGTACTGTATCGTCGATCAAAATTGGAAGTTGCTCGCCAACGAAGACGCGTCCTACGTCGAACTCTATGACATCGTCGAAGAGGCGTACGAGAAAGTGGACCTGAAAGACCGTCACCCCGAAGTGGCGTCCGAATTGGTTGACAAGATCGAGAACTGGAAAACGAGTCTTCCAGCCAAACCGAACGCTAAAAACTTCTCATCGCTACGTCGCTAACCCGGCTCACAAGCGAGCCTGCCCGCCTGCCCGTCCCACCTTCGTTTTGTTCCGCAGACCTTCCCGCCGAGATTCCTTCCCAATGACAACGCAACTGCGCTGGACCGTCCCCTTTCTGACTCTGCTGATTCATCCACTTGCGTCGGCACAGTCATTCTTGAATGTCTTTCCCAACCCCACGGTCCAGCTCGCCGATGACCAACGTGGCGACACGACATTCACATCCAAGTTCACCCCGAGCGAAAGCTTGTGGGATGAACGACTCGATGAACGACCGGTATTTCTTGCGGAAATGGTGCACCGGCAAGACGAAGACAACTCGTTCAAGTTGCGTATCGGCCAAGGCGGACAGATCTATTCACTGCGAGGCGCGTTCGGTGAAAGCGTGCCACCGTCTTGGCGTGCTGCGGGCGGCAAAGTCTCGCCGTGGAACGACGAGGTCTGGCAATTCGTTGCCGTGTGCACCAAATACAACGGCATCGAAGGCAGAACCGCTCGCGGTATCCCAAGCGAAACGCTCGACCGCATTCGACAATCGCCGTACGCAACATCGTTTTTTATTCATAACTCGGGCGCGTACATCCCTGGTGATTCCGCGGTCAAATCGCTGTACTGTCCGCTGCTGGCATCCGAAATGGACGCTCAAAATCGCACGATCCAAATGCTCAATTGGGGCCTCGTTCCTCAGATCAAAACGGTTCATCGTTCACCACTGCTGTACTACACTCAAATTCGCGACGTTGGCAACGGAGTGATCGAATTGACGTGGGTCGTTCACAACTTCAGCACCCGCGATGACGTCGTATTTGATCACCTGAATGCTCCCTGGGGCGGCACCCGTATTAGCAGTTTGCCGCTGCGTTATGTCAGTTCTCCGGAAGGCAAATTGCTGCAGCGTGAGGGTTTCTTGAGCGAGCACGGAACTGTCGATGTCCGCGACACCGGCGGCTGGAACATCTCGTGTGCCTCCGATGACGACGATAGTCCCAGCTTGGCGTTGGTTTACGGACGCGACAAGCATCTCGAAGCCGAATTGGCACGCCAGGCTGCTGGCCAACCGTATTGCCAGTTCAAACATTCGCTGTATCGAGATTGGCGTGCTAGCGAACCCCTGTACAAAAACGTATGGAAAGACTGGGCCACACGTCCCGAGAACAGTTTCCGCAATTACGATGTATGCGAAATCATCCCCAAGATCCAAATCGTTCCTGGCAGCACGATTTGGTTTCGCAGTTATCTGGTCGTTGGAAAACGGGCCAAAGTGATCGAACAGGCAACGAGATTGGTTGATGACGTCGACTATGGACTCTTGACGTTCGATCCAGCCGACTCGCCGATGACAACCGTTGAAAACTCAGACGGCAAAAAGGCATTCCAAGTCTTGACGCAACCGGTGAGCGGGACGATGCCGCTGATGCGTATTCGTAATACAAAAACGAATCAAGAAATCATCACCACCGATCCTTATTACTTTGTCGACAAAGAGAAACTCGATTTCACATTGCCGGCAAATCACCCGCATCACGATTACTATCGTGACACGACGGGATATTCGATGGACAAGAACAACAGTGAATGGTTGTCGTTGGTCGGATATGCGTACGTCGACAAACCGACGACCGGAAATTGGCAAAAGCTATCCACGTTGCTCGATTCAAGCGAGTTCCCCAACCCCAACCCGCATCACCTCGATCTATGGGTAAAAACTTCGAATCGCTAGCAGCTTGGCGTGCCAAAGCCGGATTGGAAACGCAATCGAAGAATGACCGCCCGGTGCCAGCGAAACTTGAAATGAGTCCGTCGATGGCGAAAACGTCCGGCCAGCACTTGGTTAGCGATGCAAGGGCGTTGCCCCCAAATCTTATGTGATTCACTCGACGCACTAGCGTAACCGCGACCGTGCCCCACCTAATCCCAAAACCTTCATCGAAACATGAACTATCGCATCGTTTTAGTACTGCTTGTCTCGTTTGCGTTCCTGGGGGAACCAGTCGATGCAGAGCAACCGAAGCCGAACGTCATTTTGATGCTCACGGACGATTTAGGCTGGCAAGATTTGAAGTGTTACGACATTGACGAACCCTCGCCGATGGAAACGCCGAACCTTGATGCGTTCGCGAAAAAGGGCGTGATGTTCTGGCAAGCCTATTCACCGGCGCCCACCTGTGCACCAAGCCGCTGCGCCATCATGAGCGGAAATCATCCGGCGCGTGCTCAGAAAACGCATGTCGTCGGCGGCGCACCGCCAACCCCGCACAACCAAAAGGGGTCGAGAATGATGGATCCGTGGTATAGCGGCCGCATGCCGGAGGACGAATTCACATTGGCGCTAGCATTAAAACAAAATGGCTATGTCACCGGCCATTCGGGGAAATGGCATATCGCGATCGATCATCATGCGTTTCCACAACCCACCGACGTCGGATTCGATTACTCTCGCTCAGATCGAGGGGTGCAAACGGGTATGAAGGATCGCTTGTCAGGCTTTGCCACCGATGCAGTGGATGATCCCTTTCGTCTGGATGAAAACGGATACCCGCTGGATCAGACGAATCAAGATGCACTGACGTTTTTACAGGAAAACAAGGACAAGCCGTTCTTCCTCTACTACGCGACTTGGTTAGTACATTCCCCTATCCAGACGCGATGCAAAGCGTTGCTTGACAAATACGTCGACAAACTGGGCGTTGACCCTCGCCACACCGTCACTCGCGAAACCGCCGGGCAGCTCAATCCGTACTACTGTGCGATGGTCGAGATGTTGGATTATTACTCCGGCCAACTCTTTGACTACTTGGATGAAACCGACGACCCTCGTTGGCCTGGACACAAGTTAAGCGAAAACACTTACGTCATCTTCACATCCGACAATGGTGGGATGGAAGGCGGTCCGAAGGAACGCTACACCGACAACAATCCGCTGGACCGCGGTAAAATTTCGGCCAAGGAAGGCGGTACTCGGGTGCCGCTGTTCATTGTCGGGCCTGGTATCCAGCCCGGTGTTCAATCCGACGTGATGGTCAACGGGCTCGATTTCTATCCGACCATTCTTGCGTTAACGGGATCCAGCAAACCGTCAGACAAACATCTCGACGGATGCGATCTTTCGCAACTGCTGCTAAATGATCCGACCAATCCGGCACTGGTAAAACATGCCGATGGCACGACTCGTGATACAATGATGTGGCACTTTCCTCATGGCGTTGCGTTGGAAAGCACGATTCGAATCGGCGACTACAAACTGATCCGCAACTACGATCATGTCAACAATGACGGAACTGACGAATTGGAACTATTCCAGCTCTATCAAACCAGCGGCAACCAACAACAGCGAGTCGATATCGAAGAAGCGAAAAACCTTGCCGCCGCCATGCCGGAAAGAGCGGAGGCGATGAATCAAAGGCTGACCGAGATACTGACCGAGATGAACGCAAGCTATCCCAGTTACAATCCTGACTATCTGGGTGATCTGCCCGGGAAACAGAACGTCTGCACGGTACTGTCTCATAAAAAACAAGGAAATGAAGTTGCATTTCGGTATCAAGAAAACGGAGCAAAGCTAGCGCGAGCAGATTTGATCTATACGCTCAATGGCGGCGACCGTGACGAAGAGTGGTTCCGCAAACCGGCAACCATCCTGCAGGACAAAAACCTTGTCTCCGTCAAACTGCCCCCAGCGACCACGCATTACGTCATCAACCTAATTGACGAAAACAATTTCCTTCGCAGCTATCCCGATATCAAGAAAACGAATAAATCGTATTCGTCGCAAGCACTCTCGGTGACCGGCAACCCCAAAGCAGGCTCGCAGTCTTCGGCGTCAATCGCAGAGAAGGACGCAGACAACGATGGCCGAGTCTCGCAACAGGAGTACATCAATCATTTTGCTGGCGGCTTTGACCGCAAAGACAAGAACCAAGACGGCGTGTTGACGCCCAGCGAACACGCCCACCCTTCGTTCACGATCGCTGATACCGACGAAGACCAACGGTTGACTCGCGCCGAGTTTGCCTCGATTTTCAAGCGTCAATTCGAAAGGATGGATCGGGACAAAAATGGTTTCATCACGGCGGATGAGATCAATCGATAACTGGCGTGAATCAGGCTTACCGAAAAAAAACACTCAGCGTAGCGTCGCAAATGATTAACGCGATGTCGCATTTCACAATCGATCGAGGTGCGAGTGCAACCATGATGGTTCGAGATAAAATCGTTTTGGACGCAAACCGAAGGGGACCATTTGCATCCCCCTTCGTCGTTGAACGCCCTCCTGCCCAGCTTCCCCGCCCCAAACGCCCACCTCGCTGACAATTGATGGAACTATCATGGTTCTGCATCGGTTAGAATTTGCGGCATAGCCTTCCGACGCAAAATGCACCTCGACGCGAAATACGAGTAGAACATGAAAAATATAGATATGAGTTTACGTTTGGTATGGCTGCTTTGCGTACCGACGCTTATGAGTCTCGTGGGTGTATCGACCGTCCGTGGGGCGGAGACGGACTCGCAGCGAACACCAAACTTTGTGGTCTTTTTGGTAGACGACCTTGGCTACATGGATGTGGGGGCGAACAACCCCGACTGTTTCTATGAAACGCCGCACATCAATCGATTGGCGGAATCGGGAATGCGATTTACCGACGGCTACGCAGCCAATCCGGTTTGTTCACCGACCCGCTACAGTTTGATGACGGGCAAGTATCCGACACGCGTCGATGCGACCAATTTCTTCTCAGGCAAACGAGGCGGTAAATTCAACCCGGCGCCGCTGAACGACAACATGCCGCTGGACGAAATCACGATTGCCCAAGCACTCAAGGGGCAAGGATATGCAACCTTCTTCGCCGGCAAGTGGCACTTGGGTGAGAGCGAGGAATACTATCCTCAGAACCGTGGTTTCGACGTCAACATCGGAGGGTACAGCCGCGGCGGGCCTTATTCAGGCAAGCGATACTTCGCGCCGTTTGAAAACCCACAAATGAAGGAAGAAAGTCCTGCTGGCGATCACTTGCCCGATCGTTTGGCCCGCGACACGGCTTCGTTCATTCAAACCAATCAAGATAAGCCGTTCCTCGCGTACTTGTCATTCTATTCGGTCCATACGCCGCTGATGGGGCGGCCCGATCTGGTAGAGAAATACAAGAAGAAAGCGTCCGCTATCAGCGGCCAAGAGTTTGGTGACGAAGAACAGGTGTTTGGCAACAAGCCACGCAAGGTACGAACGCTGCAAAAACATGCGGTCTATGCCGCGATGGTCGAAGCTATGGACCAAGCCGTTGGGAAAGTGTTGCAGCAGTTGGAAGACTCGGGAGTCGCGGACAACACCGTGGTGATTTTCACATCGGACAATGGCGGGTTGTCTACATCCGAAGGTTCGCCGACCAGCAACATGCCCCTTCGTGGCGGCAAGGGATGGGTTTACGAAGGTGGCATCCGGGTGCCGTGGATCGTCCGGTTCCCAGGGATCACAAAAGCGGGCTCGGAATCAGCCGAACCGATCTGCTCGATCGACTTGTTCCCGACGCTTGCCGCTTCGGCCGGAGTCAACGTTCAGCACGAAATCGATGGGATCGACATCCGCCCGGCGCTCCAGGGCAACTCGCTTGACCGCGAAACGCTGTATTGGCATTACCCGCACTACAGCAACCAGGGCGGCATTCCCGGCGGTGCGATTCGCGAAGGCGATTTCAAACTGATCGAGCGTTACGAGGACGGCCGCGTCCATCTCTACAACCTAGCGACGGACATTGGCGAAACAAACGATCTTGCGTCATCGATGCCTGAGCGAGTGGACCAAATGCGAAGTCGATTGCACCGATGGTATCAAACCGTTGACGCCAAATTCCTGCAGGAAAAGAACGGCCAGCGTCCTTGGACACCAAAAAACTAGTCACTCGAGTCTGCGTTTAACGATCCCCTGCGTCGCCAGATCGACGCAAACGAATAGAAAGTAGTATTCACGATGACAGCTTTTGCACACACCAAATTTGTACGACACCACTTGATCGCGGCTTTACTGATTGGGTTCGCGATGGGACCGCAGGGGGCTGCCGCACAAGGCGAGCAGCCCGGTTCCGAGCCTGGTCCACCGAACATCGTGTTGGTGATGACCGACGACCAAGGCTATGGCGACTTGGGATGCCATGGGCACCCGTTTTTGGAAACTCCCAACCTCGACAAACTGCATGCTCAAAGCACGCGGTTTACCGATTTCCACGCCAGCCCGACATGCGCCCCGACGCGAGCCGCACTGATGTCCGGCCGAGCCCCGTTTAAAAATGGCATCACGCATACGATTCTCGAGCGTGATCGCATGGCACTTAGCGCCACCACGATCGCCCAAGTGCTAAAGTCAGCCGGTTACACGACCGGAATCTTTGGCAAGTGGCACCTTGGCGATGATGATCCCTACCAACCCGAAAACCGCGGATTTGACGAAACGTTTATCCACGGCGCAGGCGGCATCGGTCAAAACTTTGCGGGGACGCAAAGCGACGCTCCGGGCACCAGCTACTTTGACCCCATCATCAAACACAACGGCCGGTTTGTGCAGACCAAGGGTTACTGCACCGACGTCTTCTTTCGCAAGGCACTCGGCTGGATCAAGGAGACCTCTGACGCAAATACCGAAACCGACGCGGAACAGAAGCAACCCTTTTTCGCTTACATTCCGACCAACGCACCGCACGGCCCCTACCACGTCGCGAAACGCTACTCGGATCTGTACAAAGACAAGTGTTCGTCGCCCACCGATGCGTTTCTGGGCATGATCGTCAATATCGACGAGAACGTGGGATTGCTGATGCAGAAGCTCGACGAGTGGGATTTAGCAGATAATACGCTGTTGATCTTCATGACCGACAACGGCAGCGCCAAAGGAGCAACGGTCTATAACGCAGGCATGAAAGGGGCGAAAGGGTCACCGCACCAAGGCGGTTCACGAGTGCCGCTGTTCATGCGTCTACCGGGACTAACCAAGCCAGGTGTCGACATTGATCGCTTGACGCGCCACTACGACCTGTTTCCGACGCTTGCCGAGATCGCCGGGGCAACGGTCCCATCGAATTTGGACCTGGATGGACGCAGCCTCGTGCCCTTGATCAAAGATCCAAACACCACGTGGCCCGACCGTAAAACGTTCTTTCACGTCGGTCGCTGGGCTAAGACCGGAGCTCGGGGGAATTTTGGCAAAGGCGATCCCAATCCGGATCATTCCAAGTACAAAAACTATGCGGTACGGAGCGAGAAGTGGCGGCTGGTTAACGACGAGTTGTACAATATCCAACAGGACCCAGGCGAAGAGAACAACGTCGCCGCGGATTATCCCGAAGTGTATAGCGAGTTGCATGCTGCCTTTGACGCTTGGTGGGACGAAGTCCGTCCGCTGATGGTCAACGAAGATGCGTCGCTGGATGTCGCAAAACCGTTCCGCGATCGTTTCATAAAGCAAAAAGAGGAAAGCGGCATTCCTGATTGGGACATGCCCAGGATCGACTAACACTCGACCTTTTGCTCTCGACCGATGGCCTCGACATCCGGCCATCGGCACCACTCCATTGCGGCCCCTTGGATTCGAACCCGCCGCACGCAGCCCCCCTCTGATCCTCTTTCCCTTTTTCCAGCAACATACTTTTCTACCATGATTCGCATCACCCTCTCTTCCGTAGCGGCGTTACTAGTCTCGGCCGCAGTAACGTGCCCGTCGGTTGCAAACGAAACTTGGGTCATCGACACTCAAGAACAGTGGCAACAGGAAACGTCCGAGAAAAACCAAATCGAGATCAAGGAAGGTGTCGCCAGCCCAACGAGCAAAACGGGCACACTGCGAAGCACGCTAAAACGCTTCGAGCAAAAACGCTCGGCAAAGTCGATTGGGTTCCAGCAGTCGCCGGTTTGGCAAAACTGGAACTCTGTCGACAACATCGGCCCCGCTAACCTTGCGGACGCTCCGGTCATGCTCAGTCTTGGTCCCCAAAATTACTGGATCTTTGGTCGCTACGGGGGCGCCAAAAAATCGGCCAAGAAGGGGGCTTCAAAATCGACGTTTCAACCGGAACCGGCAACGCTGGACGGATTTGACATCCCGCTAATGACGACCCCGTTTGCCAATCAGTTCGATGCGCCCGGAGGGCTGAACAAGGGACTAGGGGGTTACCATGCATGGCAAAGCCGCGACATGGTCAACTGGGTCCATCATGGCCCGGTCACCGAAGGATTTTCAAAATGGGTGACGTCGGCGGAACACGTCGATGGCAAAACGTACATCTACTATGACTTTCCAAACGACCAAGACCCTCATGTCTACGTCGATGATGACCTGACCGATGGCAAGCCGGGCAAAAACATGGGCAAAGCCCTGAACGATCCCTCCCACGGGTCGGACAGCGGTTTCATCCGTGATTTGGAGGGAAAATTCCATGTCATTTACGAAGATTGGAGCCCCATCAACGCCAGCAAGCGTTCGTGGGACTCGCCGCTGGCCGGACATGCAGTCAGCGACGATGGCGTCTCGAATTTCAAGATCCTGGGGGCGGCAGTCGATCATCGCACGAAACCAACCGGCAAGATTGGAACCTACAAACACCCACACTGGGCGAAGGAAGACCCCGAAAACTACAAAACCAATGTTGCGGAATACGAAATCCACGAACCTGAGCAAGAAGCATTTGGCGATTGGGCTGCGATTAGCATCGGAGGACAATATTATTTGTTTGGCGACTATGATCCCGAACATGGCAAACCGATGAGCGTCGCTTGGTTCACCTCACCAAGCCTCGACCAACCGTTTACGTTCTGCGGCAATATTGGCAACGGACACCCCGATCCCGATATCGCATTTGCCGAAGGCCAGTTCTATTTGGTCACCCAACAAAAAACTGATTTCACCAGTCCGGGACCGTGGGTCGAACAAGTCGAAACACGCGTCGGCGTGGACACGACCGGCGACGGAAACGTTAATCACTGGAGCGATTGGCACGTGGTCAAGGAAACGTACGACTCGATGCCAGGCTTTGCCAAACAGATCGCTAGAACCCCCGCCTCGCTTGACCTGTCCGATTTGCCCGCCGGCTTTGGATTCCAATTCGAGGTAAAAATAACCGACACGACTTCCAACGAATCGAAGCCGATGCTCGGCAAGATCCAATTGACATTCGAACCGTAGTTTCTTTTCAACAGTAGAATCGCAACGCTGTGAAGCATTCTTTTCTGTAGAGTTCGTGCTAATTCAGCGTAACGGAAGTCATCCGAGACTGTCGTTTTGATTGACGTATGCCCCCCCGAAACTTTTGACGAGTTCCGCTACGGCCGCTTACTCGCTACATCCCCCTCACCGAGATTCATCTATGAAATTTGCAGCCTTATTTGTTATCGCAATTGCAAGCCTGATTGGCACCGCTCAGGCGGAAACGCTTGTCTTCGAAGGAGAAGACGGGGTGGGCAAAGGCAAACACATTGTGTTCATGGCTGGCGATCACGAATATCGCTCCGAAGAGTCGCTACCGGCTCTTGCCCGACTGTTGGCTAAGCATCACGGTTTCAAATGCACGGTGCTGTTCAACATTGATCCTGAGACAGGGGAAATCGTAGCGGGCAAGCCTTCGCACATGCCGGGATTGGAAGCGCTCGACACAGCGGATTTGGCCGTCGTGTTTTTGCGATTTCAAAACTTTCCTGCCGAACAAATGAAGCACTTTGACGATTACCTCCGTCGCGGTGGCCCCATCGTTGGGATGCGGACGGCAACCCACGGGTTCCAAATCCCCGCCGACCAACCGTATGCAAAATACTCATTCAATTCCAAAGTCGAGGGCTATGAACTTGGTTTTGGTCACCAAGTGCTTGGACAAACCTGGGTGGGCCATTACGGCCGAAATCATGTGCAAAGCACGCGCATCACCATTGTGGACGCCATGAAAGATCACCCGATCCTGCAAGGTGTCAAAGACGTCTGGGTCCAAGCCGGTGGTTATGTCGGCAAGCCTACCGATGGCGACATCTTGACGATGGCCCAACCTCTCAATGGCATGACACCTGACTCACCAGCGTCCGACACCCAGCCGCCAATGCCCTCGGAATGGACACGAACCTACAAAAGCGAATCCGGCAAATCTGGCCGTGTGTTCACGTCGCTCTACGGGACGCCCGAAGACTTGACCAACGACGGATACCGCCGTTTGATCGTCAATGGGGTTTTCTGGGCCATCGGATTAGAAGACGCGATTACCCCCGACATGAACATTGATTTCGTCGGCCCGTTCCATCCGAACACCTTCGGCAACCAAACCAACGCGCGAGGGATCAAACCGGAAGCCTACGCAGGATTCGAAAGCCCAATCCCTGCCCACAACAAAGTGAATCAGCCGAAAAAAAAGAATCCCGCTAAAAAGAAGCCTGCGGTAGAATAAATCGCTGCCGGCAAACCCTGCGAAAACCGTTGCACCAGCCCGCTCTCACACCGAGAGCGGCAAACGGATACCACGTGGAAACATTTTTCAACAGGAGCAACCAGAACGGCTATTGATCGGTTTCGACTGTCGCGTCACCGACGATGCTTGGGTCGCATGCGACCTCTCTTCTCTCTTCACGTTAAAAATCTATTCACGATCTCTTCCCCAATCTAACGAATCTCAGTTCCATGAAAACGATTCATCTTCAACTGCTGGGCCTCGGACTACTGACCATTTTGACAGGCGGCGTTGTCGTCGCGCAAGACACCGCTCCGCCGATTGAAACCCGCGACGAGCGACTCGAATGGTGGCGTCAAGCGAAGTTCGGCATGTTTGTTCACTGGGGCATCTACTCGACCGTCGGCGGCGAATACAAGGGCCAAAAGCTGCCCAACAGCGCTGAATGGATGATGGCTCGGGGGAAGATCCCGATCGCGGAATATGAAAAGTACGCTGCCCAGTTCAACCCAACACAATTTGATGCGTCGGAATTCGTCGGTCTGGCAAAACAAGCAGGAATGAAATATTTGGTCATCACGGCCAAGCATCACGATGGTTTCGCGATGTTCGATTCCAAAGCGAATCCCTTCAACGTCGTCGACGCGACACCGTTTGGCCGTGACATCATGAAAGAACTGGCCGAAGCTTGCCAAGAACATGGCATTCGATTCGGTTTCTACTACTCTCAAGCCCAAGATTGGCATCACCCCGGTGGCTTTGGCAACAGTTGGGACAAGTCGCTCCAACGCGTCAGCTCAGATGAATACGTGATGAACAAGGCCGTTCCCGAGGTCAAGCAATTGCTCACCGAGTACGG